>JANXYF010000207.1 GCA_025350175.1 Nitrosopumilales archaeon
AGACATGAAGTCCTTGACCATCTTCGGTCCTCTTCCTTCTCTGATATCTTTGTCGGTAACAGTATTTACTTTATGTTCAGTCTTGAATGCAAGTTCTTCTTTTACAAATGATCTTGCTCCAACATGAACAATGTTTTCTGCGCCTCTTTTTTCTATGATTCTTCTAAGATAGGCGGCATGACTTAGCTTAATGTCTGCATATTCATCTCGTAAATCATAATGCGCGTCAAATACAATATAGCCAGTTTCTTTTGGAAATGACATGTAAGTTCCATATGTTATCAGGTGCTCTCCTCCCAAAATTATCAACTGTTTGTCTCTTACTGCAAGTTCTGTGGTAATTTTTCCTATCATATCAAGAACCTCTGTTGCAACTACTGTATGGTATGTATTTCCAAGGTCTTCAATATTGACACTTTCCAAATCTACGTTAAATCTTGTTGAGAATATCTCTATGTTGTTAAAGGCCTGTCGTACTGCATCTGGACCAAATCTTGTACCTGGTCTAAATGAATGAGTAGAATCAAATGGAATTCCATATACTATTGCAGATACGTCGCCATCTTCACTTGGACTAGTAATTAGCGGATTTCGATTCATGTATAAATCAAGATAACTCATTTGTAACGCTCATCATTTTGGCGCAGTATAATAATATTTCATTAAAACATATTTTCACGTTAAACCCACAGAGATTTCCTAAATAGTTTGAGACGAGTAATGATTATGAAAATATTATTCTAAATTGAATTAGTAATTGACTTGATTAATTGAGCCAGATTAGTAAAGAGCTGACAAACTAGATCTGAATTTTCAGCCCATTGCGGATTGTAACTACCTTGAGTACTTATACATAATTGATTCATCGCCATCGTTCCAGCATAGAACATAATTACAATTACAAAAAATGCAACAGAAGCATATATGACCTTTTTACCGCTCATCGAAACGAATCTTTAACACTAGATTATAAAGTAATGTCCAATTCCCGCTTAGTATAACGGTAAAGTCTCACGAAAGGTTAATTGAATAATATTTCAAACTATATTCAATTATAGAAAATCTCAAGTATGGACATTATTCTGTAGCTACTCGTATTAACTCAGAGATCTGTTTTCCTTTTCCTTGGGAAAGTGCTGATATTCCACCAGTCAAGCTTTCAGTTGTGATACCGTTGCTTGCAAGTGCACGAACCGCCATCAATGAAGTATTTCCGGCCATGCAGACAAGCAATGACTTGCCAGAACCAAGATCTTTCAAGTCTTCAGGAACCTGCTGTGTCGTCAATAATCTCTCCACATCTTTTGCCTTTGTTATGATTATCTTGCTTTTGTCAACTCCTAGAGATTTTGCAATCATTTCTATTCCATCTTCACGTGGAGTATACTGGGTGTGAACCCAAATGATTTTGTCATAATCGCCTATGCTTGAAGCAGCTTCTTGTAGGGACACCTGAGTACGACTAGGTTTTTTTGACATTTCTTCTAGATTCTTTTTGTATTTTTGTATCCCATCTGCAATTATTACAACAAACTTTCCTCCAAAACCACCAGAGTGTATCATCTGCACTACTGCGTATAATGCAAGGGCGCTGCTTTCTCCAATGTCATAGCCCTTGTCTACGAAAAACTTTAGCACACTTTTCGCTTGCTCAAAATCTACCTCATGTTGTCCAGCGTATCGTTCAGGCTCGTAAAACTTTAATCCATTTGCCTTGTCTTTGGTTCTAATTCCTGCTACATCTTGACCACCTATTGGAAATACAACATGCACTGACTTTTTTCCATATTTTTCAGATGCATATCTGCTCAGACCGCCAGATGTTCCACCAGTACCAAATGTGCATACGATTCTAAAATCTTCAAGTGATTGCTTCTTCTCATGTAATTGTTGGTCTATTTCTGGCGCAGTGACAGTTCTATGAGCTTCGATATTCATTTCATTATCATACTGTTCTGGACAAAAACCTCCATAGATATTTGCAAGTAACTTTGCCAAGTTTATGATGTCTTGACCTACTAATAGTGATTGTACTTTAGATTCTGCTTTATCAAAAATTACAGGATCAAATCCAAGCTCAGATAGTTGTGAGCGAATGTTTGCAGCAGTTGCTTTTGCTACCAAGACATTTGGACTCTCTTTCATTCCCGGTGCTGGACATATGTCCATATCGAGGTTTATGATTCGAGTCTTTTCGTTTCGTAGCTCTTCAAACACTCCGTCTTGAAGTTTTCTTGACACTAGAGTAACTACATCCAGTCCAAGATTAGATAATTGTCCAAGGGCTATTCCAAAATTGCCCGAAGTGGCCTCAAATATCGTTTGTCCACTTCTAATCTTTCCTGTAGAAATGGCGTCATGGATTATGTTTAGTGCAGGTCTTACTTTAATGGAACCAGTTGGCAAGCCAGAATCAAACTTGCCATAAATTCTCAAATCTTTATCATCGAGGTTTAGGTTCAACACTTTTTTTGTACATGTTTTCAAATCATCCGTAATGTCAAGAAGTGGAGTTGCGTTAACAATTGTCATGCCGTCTGCTTTTCCCAAATGTGGAATCTTTTTCCACATGCCCTGCTCAAATCTCTCAAGCAAAACTGTGTCAGTGTTATTTATCATATCTGGTGCCAATTTTATCTGCAATATCATGTTGGATTGGAATATCTTATAAAATATGTCACCAAGTTACAATGGTGTTTAGGGTTCAACATCTCCCCCCGTAAGATAAATTCAAGTATCATAAAAAGCATATTTTATGATATACGGATGATCTTTCAAGACTACAATATCAAAGATAATGGACTAGTATCTGAGGTAACTGACTAATTTAAGACAAGTTCACTTGTGATAGGGCTACATTCCAGGTGGACCTGTTCATCTGTTGCTCTTCTACAGTGAGCGCAACCAAACTGGTTTACTACGTTACATACGGTGCAATGTTGTAATTCTTGCATGATTACACCGCAGTTCCTACATGAATCTTTTCGCATAGTTGTAATTTCTCCAACTTTCTTTATAAATCGTAGTAATGAAAGTCTTAACACACAAGTGTAATTTTTTGACCAATTTATTGGTGTTATACGTGATTTTTGACCCTGTTTTAGGCTAAAATGTATGGCAGTGTGGCTGTCTATGAGGCGTTTCCTACGTTGCTATTAAGACATAAGTTAACATTGTTACTGAACAATGTGGCACAATTCTTTATATCGACATTTCAGTAATTACGGCATGAATACGCAGAACCTAGTAGCGCACAAAAAGATGCTTGCTATCATGATTGGTGTGGCAATACTTGCCACAGCAGGAGTGTCAGCAGCATCTGCACAAACAAGTCCTACAGGTCAGACAAATACCCACCCAAAAATCACGGGTTCAATAAATGTTGAACAGACACTCATGTCCAAAGTGACAGTGAGTTTCTCTGATGCAGCAAACACTGCAGCAACTGGTTCAACAGCCACACCAATTATTGGTGGAAAAGTGATTAGTGGAAGCTTGATGCCGATGCAAGGATATCTAGTATATGCTTTCAAAGTAATTGACAGCAATAGCATGGTTTACACCGTGATTGTCGATCCATCAAGTGGATCTGTACTATATGCTTCAACAGGCCATACATTTTATGGCTTTGGCATGGGCCAAGCAGGAGGAATGATGCGTGGACACCATATGGGTGGTAACGGATGGAAATCACATAATGCTCCATCTGGAGGAACAATCACACCTGGTACAACTCCACCTGCAACAACAACTTCTCCATCTGACTGGACAACAAGCGGATTACAATAGTAATCCAAAAATCTTTTTTCTTTCTACTCCCACATTCATTGTAATACTGGATTGATAACTTGATGACTAGTATAATTTCAGTCAATTAAAATCTGTAAGGCCCTTTTATCATCAGAATTATAATCCCAGTATTGAGAATCGAAGTTATAACAATGCATGACCAGTTGGAGTTTGTTACATCAATCAACAAAGCAATCTCTGATGGAAAATATGTCAAAGATGTAAAATATTCTCATAGTTTTGACAAAGACAACAAAGCAGTATACTCTGCCATGATACTATCATACGAATATCAAGAATTAGAACAAAGATAGTCTTTCTAAATGTGGTAAGTATTGTAACCATAGTCTATTTCCAAAAGAATTGGTCTAATCCTGTCTGTTTTGGAGCGCCAATTAGGCTTGCAAAATCAAGGTCCATCGAAGATAAAATCTGATCAAATGTACTTTCCATAAACTCCATGTATTTTGGAGTGTCAATCTCATCAGGTCGTGCCATCTCTACAGGTTTTACCCCTGGTTTGTTGATTATCTTTACATATGAAATGATATCGCCTTTTTTTATCTCTCTTGTTTGCTCTAATAATTTGGCAGCTCGAATATGTTGTGGTATAGTTTTTACATATTCTGATGGCGCCTTGCTTATCATTACGTTAAACGCAAGTTCTGTCAAGGGAATTTGTTTTGCTTTTAATCTCTTGGCATATCCTGCTATCATGTCACCAATTTTTTCCTTGGATTGCGAGAACTCTTGTTCATTTTGAACCTGGGATAACAAGTCCAATATTTCATAAAACAAATGTCTGATAAATGGAGGAGTGTGTGATTTCTTTCCTGTCAAGCCCTTGACGTCAACTTTGCCGTCTTTTTGTACTCCAAGATAATTTTTCTTTCTTGTACTAAACACCACATAACGATATTCTTTATCTAAATCAAGGTCAACACCGAACTCTATCTTTGCCCAGTCAACAACTTGTTGTACTTGTTCTCTTGATGGCGCTTTTAAAAATAATGAATCAGTGTCCCCGTATAATACTTCAATTCCAGATGACTTGCATTTTTCAATTGTTTCTAAAATTGTATATCGTCCAACAGCTGTTGTGGCTTCGGCAACTGGTAAGCAGTATAATGGAAATATTTCTGCGCCCATTACACCATAGCTTGCATTTAGAATAACTTTGAGTGCTTGGCTGACAACTGTATATAGCTGCTTTTGATCAGCAGAGAGACTAGGATTTTTGGATAAACTCTTGTAATAGTTTACACGCAAGTCTCGCAGAGAACCGATAAGCATGGCAGTAAGGCCGTTTTTCTTGGTACATACCCAATGACTCGTTCCGGGGATGGTGTTTTTTTTGCATTCGTCATGAGGGCAACGTACTGTCTCATAGGACAGGTTTCTTACTTTTATGATACTAGGATACAGACTGGCAAAATCCATCACGGAGACATTAAAGTGGATTCCCTCTGTTGGTTCTACAACCAGTCCTCCACGATATTTTTTATCTTTGATTATTGCTTCAGTTGATGCTCCACCTGATTTTAGATCAAGCTCATCTCTTCTTGGAATCAAAAAGTTGTGTTTTCTGTGTTCATAATAAAACAGACTACGAATCCATTGCGACACTCCCATTCGAGATATGTCATCAATTGGCATTCTTCCTATTCTTGTAATTACAACAAGTAGATTCATCAAAAGATCATTGTTAAAACTGGTAAGCTTTTGCGTTATTCTTGCATCATTAAAACAATAATTTGCCAGTTCATAATATGACAAATCTTCCAACTCTCCTTCATATTCTGTTTTGGATTCTTCGATGAGCCCTTCGCATATACTGTTTAATGAAAAATCATTATACTTGTGCGAAAATGCATAGATCTGAAATGAACGATTAGAAAATGCACGGTACAAGTCTATGTGTACTCCTTTTTTCAGCGTAGCAGAATCACGCATCATTATTAGCGGAATCTCTTTTAGTGGAACGCCAAGGCGTTCTGCTCTGTTGTACATAAACGGCATATCAAAATCATCTCCGTTAAATGTCATAACAAACGGATAACTCTCTAAAATTTTGAATGCGTCTTTTAGCATGTCTGCTTCCTTGTCTTCTTCATAGAAAGAAATCTTGACACCTTCTGGAAGTTCACTTGTTCCCATTTGGTGTCCTACTCTTTTTAAAACAAAGACTGCCTTGAAATCATCACTTGCACAAAATCCAATGGCGGTAATTTTTTTATCTGCGATTTTTGCATCTGGAAGCCTTCCTGTCTCCGATTCTACCTCAATATCAAATGTAATTCGTTTTATGTTGGGTATGGGT
>JANXYF010000001.1 GCA_025350175.1 Nitrosopumilales archaeon
CTGTTCATCAGGCAGTTTGGATAAAAGGCGAAAAAGAAAGAAAGCATGCATTAGATGAACCAGCTGTCATAATTTCACCTGCCGGTATGTTGGTGGGTGGCTCTGCAGTATTTTATTTACAGAATTTAGCATTAGATAAGAGAAATGGTATTGCACTAGTTTCATATCAAGGAGAAGGAACCCCTGGAAGAAAACTTTTGGATACAGGACGAGTTGGTGTAAGAGGAAAAGAGTTCAAATGTGAAGCAGAAGTAAGACAGTTTGAATTTTCAGGACATGCTGATAGAGACGCTCTCTTTGAATTAATGAAAAAAATCAAAGGTAATCCTAAAGTTCTTACTGTTCATGGAGATGCAGATTCTTGCACAAAATTTGCAGATGAGATACGTGAAAAATTTGGGTTTGATGCATATGCGCCAGATGCAGGCCAAACAATAACAGTATAACAATGCGGAAAATATCTACGGTAAACATAGAGACCACAATTAACAGCGGACAAGTTTTTCTTTGGAATAAAATTGGAGATAAGTGGATAGGTGTAGATGGTCAAGATATTATAATCTTAAACCAATCACCGTTTAGTGCAAGATCATCATCTAATGGAATAAATAATTTTTTTAGAGAAGATGATGATTTAAAAAAAATATTATCAAATATTAGCAGAGATAAAATTGTGGCAAGAGCAGTAAAACAATCCCCAGGTTTGAGATTAATGAGACAGGATCCATTTCAATGCTACATATCTTTTATTTGCTCGTCCAATTCTTCGATACAAAATATCAAATCAATGCTAGAAAATTTATGCAAAAAATTTGGTACAAGACAAGAATTCAAGGGATATGAATTACCTACATTTCCAAAAGCTGAGATCCTTGCAAAGGCATCTATGAAGGATCTTACCGAGTGCAGACTTGGATTTAGAGCAAAGTATGTCAAAGAAGCATCTCAGGCAGTAGATTCTGGCAAGATTGATTTTGCTCAGTTAAAAAAAATAGACTATCAAACAGCTATAGATAGTCTAAAAAATATTCTAGGCATAGGTAACAAGGTGGCAGATTGTATAGCATTATTTTCTCTTGATAAGATGGAAGCATTTCCAATTGATAGATGGACACAAAGAATTTTACTAAAATATTATAAGAAATTTTTTGACAATGTAACAGAAAAACCTGTAACTGAAAAAAAATATGAAAAACTTCATGAAGAGATTGTGAAATACTTTGGTCCTTATGCAGGTTATGCACAACAATTTCTTTTCAAAATGGAAAGAGATCTTAATGAAAAAAAATGGTTGTAAAAACCCTTAATATGGCTACTAATTGCCCGATATTTGGGCCTGTAGCTCAGCTTGGACAGAGTGCTGGACTTCTAATCCAGTGGTCAAGGGATCGAAGCCCTTCGGGCCCGTTTTCCAGATAACTTTGAGAAGTAACCTGATGTTAGATTTCTAACAATTTAATATCTTCATTTGAAGAACAAATGTAATATGAAGGACATTGAGCTAAAATTAGAAAATCTTACTTTCAAGCCTCATGAGATAATCAAAGGAAAAATCCAAGTAAATTATTCTGGAAGATATGATGGAGTTGTAGTAAATGCTCAGATTTTAGGTTCCAATCAGCTCATAGTGTATAGATCGTACAATAACAAATCCATATCACAAAATCTCTCAAGATTATTTATTAATAAAAATGACATACCGCAAAATTTAGTTGAATTTACAGCTTCAATTGAATTTGAATCAAAAGAGATTCATGAAATAAAGTTCAGAGTATCAATAATTCAAGAACATAAAGAGATTGAAAGTGATGTTGTTTTTGGAAAATTAATGCCCTGATTTTTATATGATATCTTAATTTGGTCTTAGGATGTTAGAGCACCATGTACTATAGTTATAGTTCCCCTCATCCATGGATGAGGTTCGCAGTGATATGGTATAACAGCTTCCTGCGTAAAGACAAATTGGTATGAAGCACCAGGTTTGATAACTCCAGGAGATCCAAAGTCTCCACTGTAAGCATCTTTGAATGGCTTGTCAGGGGTAACAGTATGGGCAGCTTCACTAGTATTCTTCCAGATTGCCTGATTGTTTACTCCAAGTTGAGCCGTAATTGTCTTGGGGGTAAAGTTTTGTTCTTGTGATGGATTTTCTGATCCAGGTACAATAATTATTGTAGTCGTATCAGTAGGATGAAGAACTTTGTCCGGAATTATCGGCTTTGCGTTAAGCTCAGGTATATAGTAAAGCTGATAATAAGAAACTCCAAGTGCAGCTCCGATGATAACTGCGATCAATCCTACTCCATACGCATGACTAGAGGATGGAAGACTCAACTATTTTCTGATCTTGTTTTTAGTCTTATAAAGCTATACAAAAATAATTGAATTATTATTAAATATGATTTATTTTTAAGTATGAAAGTTATTGGATTAGATCAATATTCTAGTCTATTGAGGCAGACTTCCAGATGATTCTTTACCATCAAGTGGCTTTGGAGATTCTGTTTCTGTCGGTGGTGGAACCGGGATCTTCTTTGCTTCATTTAATCCGTGTCGATAGAGATGGAATAGTCCAGCAAATACCATAAGCATCAATCCAGTTAGAAATAGAGCAAAGTTTTTCATCCCACTCAGTGCTGCGTTGTATGCTGCAATGTTAAGATACACTTGGAATGCAAGTAGTGCTACAATTAACCAGTTAATCCATTTTCCTGAGAGATTAATTGGGGCCGATTTATGCGGGGCTTTTGCAGCTGCTAATTTTGCTTTTCTTTCTGATTCCTTTGCAAGTAATATCATCATGTACGAGAATCCAAATCCTATAGGAACCAACAATAACATTACCAAATAGAAGAAGATTGGATCAATTACAAGTCTAGCAACAAGTGGCTTTGTAATATCAGGCGTAATATAAAAGCCCCAGTATGTTGTCACCATAACCTGAGTAATGCCAGTAATACCAAATGCAGTTACTAAAGGTCTATCTTTCCATGAGAACTTTTTGTACCTATCTATGAATGGAGTCATTGCAATTGCTACAATGAATACACCGGGCCATAGTACACCTGTTACAAATTTATCATATTGTGTCCTCAAGAATGCATAGATGCCTGTAAGATACCATTCAGGCACAGTAATTCCTGGCGGTACTGATGGTTGAAACTTTGAACCAAGATCCACTGGGAAGACACCTCCTGTAATAAATACCGCACCAGAAATTGCCATTACCATAGGTACATCAAAGACTAGGAATCGTGGTAAGTGAACTGCCATTAATCCTAGCATTACGACGGGTAGAAGAAATACATGCATAGTGTAAAATCTAAGGATAAAGTCAGCAAAGCCAGAACCAAACATTGCATCACGAATTGTAGGTCCAACTACGGGCATTGAATTAGTAAGAGATGCAGCTATACTAATTGCAAGTTCAGCACGTTCACTAAATATGATATCATATCCAGTAAATGCTTCCAAGATAGTTACAGTACCAAGTACCACACCTGTGACCCAGATAATTTCATTTCTTATCTTGTATCTTCCACTAAAGTATTGATAATACATATGAAGTACTGCAAGAAGAACCATTGCGTTTGAAGCATGATAGTGAATATTTCGTATCATAAATCCATATGGAACATTATTATTGATTTTGGCAACAGTATCCCATGCTCTATCTAATGTCGGTTGATAATAGAACATCAACAATGCACCAGTGACTCCAAGAATTACAAACATCACAAATGTGAGCATTCCCAAGAAGCCAAATGGGCTTACAAATCTCCCAGGGAAGGAGAACTTGGTTCCGATAAATACTGTTCTTTCTATTCCATCCCATATCCAGTAGAAAAAATCTACTAGACCGTTTCTACGTTTTAAGGAAACGACCATATCCCACTATTCCATTTTCGTTTACAGACCACACAGCTGGTTTAATCCATAAATTTCCATCATTATCAGCTTCAAAATTAAGAGTTGCCAATACATTTGAAGGTGAAGCTTGAAGAGAAGCAGGTCCTGCAAAGGCCTTTCCATTTAATGGATTATACATGCTTCCATGACATGGACACTCCCCTCTTTTTCTACCTTCTTGAGGCCAGTATTTCCATAAGCACCATAGATGTAAACAAACCATACTATATGCACGAAATGCACTCACGTCTTCTGCATCACCACCAAGTTCGTCAGGCAACCTAATAAACTGCCATTTTTTAAAGGGCTCTTGATCAAGTACTGCATCTCCTGATAATGGATAAGTAATAACCTCAGAGTGATTTTTAGGAAAAGTCTTAACGTTTGCTTGTGTTCCGTCTGGAAGTATAACTTGTGCTCTCACCAAGGAGATATTTGATGGGTTTGGCATGAATTTACCCCATGGAATAAATGGTGTAAAGGTCAAAGCAACACCTGCAGCAGCTAATAATTTGAGAAAATCACGTCGAGACAAAGCATCCCTGGAAGAATCTTGCTCAGACATCCAGAGCTCCGTTGTCGAAAAAATGCATATAAACCTTGTCTAACTTCTTTTTGAAATTCTTAATTTTTTCAAAGTAAAAATGGCTATTGCTGATGCTATTGCAATTCCTACTATTGTTTCAATCAAAGTTGTAAAATTCTGATCGCTTTTATGTTGATCAGAAGATGATACGCCAAAACCAGAATTGTCTACAGTTAACACAATATTTACCATTTTTATATTTCCTGCCCGGTCTTTTGCTACAGTTTCAATGGTATAATTTCCATTGGCAAGAGATGTTGTATCAAATTGAACATTTTTAACATCATGAAAGATCTGTTTAGGAGTTTTTACAGTCAGCCAATCTTTTTGTGCCAGATTTAATTCGTTTACATCCAAATCAATATTGACTACTCCCGAAACTATAGAATAGTTTTTTGGTGAGTTTATTATAATCTCGGGGGGAGTATTGTCTATTACAAATTTGAATTCTTTGGATATGCTATGCCCGACAGTATCGGTTATTACAAAATTAAGAGTATGCTCGCCTTCTGAAAGATTTTGTATATCTTTTGCCAATTTATCTTGATCAATTACTTGTGGTTTCTCGTTGTCAAGATAATATTTTTTATCCTCAATACTCTCACCTATTATTTTTGGATTAATGGAATAATTACCATTTATGAAAAGTGGAATATCCAGAATCATTTGAGGTGGAGATTCTATTGGTAAGATTGTAGAGAATTTAGTAGTAATCGTTACAGGTTCTGCAATTGAACTTCCACCAAATAATGATGCATGTATCAACAGTGAATAAACTCCAGTTTGGTTTAATGAAGAAAATAATACAGTAGATGTTGCATCCGTATTTTTTACTGGGTAAAACCCTCCACCTTCACTAAATGCAGGACTTGGTCCAAGCCAATCACCAGTTGGCCATCCTTGAAATTGTCCAAGTACACCAGGTGGAGTATTTGTTTGAATAATTCTTCCTTGTGGATCTATTAAAAATACGGATAAATTCGTATCAGGATCTTTCCAAGAAAGAGTCATTGCAACTGAATTGATTGTTTTGTCAGTTACATCAAAATAATATTGACGCCAATCTCCTGCGTTGTATCTATTTGCCATATCAAATCCTCCTCCAATGTATCCATTTCCATATAATGTGTCACCATTTTGGCCCTCTATTACAGTAGGCAAATCTTTTGGTTG
>JANXYF010000006.1 GCA_025350175.1 Nitrosopumilales archaeon
GTAGCGCCGGAACTTGACACTTCATGTGCTGGTTCTGGTTTTGGTGCTTCTGCTGGTTTGAATCCTGCTGGAAGTGTACCATGAGTTGGACCTGATGCAGCTGGTCTTTGTTGTGGTTTTGGTTCTGGGGGCGGTGGTGCTTTGTGTCCCTCTTCTACTTCGTAAGATTCTGCTGCTTCGGCACCTTTTGCTTTCCACAGAGATTTCTTTTCTTGTGGTTTCGTACCTGCTGGTAATGTTCCACGTTGAGTCTGTGGTTCATCATGCTCTGGTTCCGATGAGGGAGTTGGTGGAGCTGTTGTTGTTGTAGTTGAACTACCAGTGAACTGTTTGTCAGCTGGATGATATGATAATCTCTTTCTTGTTGCAAAGTATTTGTTTCCAGTATACCCTGTTGAGCTAAGTTTAGCATATGCAGGTGCAACTTCTCCTGGTTCTGTAGCGCCGGAACTTGACACTTCATGTGCTGGTTCTGGTTTTGGTGCTTCTGCTGGTTTGAATCCTGCTGGAAGTGTACCATGAGTTGGACCTGATGCAGCTGGTCTTTGTTGTGGTTTTGGTTCTGGTTTTGGAGCTTCAGTGTGTTTCATTCCTGCTGGAAGTGTACCATGAGTTGGACCTGATGCAGCTGGTCTTTGTTGTGGTTTTGGTTCTGGTTTTGGAGCTTCAGTGTGTTTGACTTGAGATGATAAATTAGAAAGCTTTGCTTCAAGCTCTGCTATTTTTGCTTCTAGTTCTGCTGTGTTGGAACCTTCTGTAACTTTTTTAATAGAACGTGGTTTTTTTGGTTGTGATTCTTTAGACATGTAGTAGTTGTGAGATATAGCAGTTTATTTACATTTTGATCAAGTTCAGATCTGATACCCTTAATCATGAAGTTTTATATGAAGCAGGAGCGTATTTTAGGCGTTGGACGACTTTGAGAAGGAATATCCAGGCTTTGACTGGAAAAACATCCCAGCCTACAAGCACCCTGGAGGAAGGAATTGTCCTTGTCCAAAGCACGAATACATTCGAGAGCAAATAGGCGTAGCAAAGACTGTAAGCCAGACATCAAAGGAGGTAAGTAATATCACACTCAAGTTTTGCCCAGATCATTACAACGTATACCTCAATGAAGTAATCCCATCCATGCCACTAAAATACAGAATTTTAACAAAAATTGCACTCAAGATAGGTGCAATAAAGATAGAGCAACTAAAGTATATGCAATCAGACCAATGTTTTTACTGTAGATTTGGATCCGGGGGACATGATAAGAAGAATGAACTTCCCCCTATTTTCTAAATTGGACTAATCAAGACTTTGGGTTTATTGGGTGTGTCATGATGACATTTTTTCCCACAAAGTGGACATGTTATTCTATCAAGAAATATACATTGACAGATATGAGATTTCATATAGCTATCTGCAGTTTTAGAAAATTCACCAGTTCCATTACAAAATGAGCATTGAGTATCAAGAAGGAGAATTTTTCCCTGACCTCCACAAACTGTACATTTTTGTTCGGTCAACTTGATGGTATTGACTTTATAGGATAATTAAAGTTCTTTTGTTAGATCTTTTTTTGGGCATCGGGTAAAAATCTAGTTAAGCTTATACGACATACAAATCCAGTAAAGGCGTGCCTATTGAAGATCTTTCCGAGTTTGTTGAAAAATTAGAAAAAGCAGGTGAGCTTAAAAGAGTAAAAACCCAAGTTGATGCAGACCTAGAGATTTCTGAAATTCTAAGCAGAGTAATGTATTCTAATGGTCCAGCAATACTTTTTGAAAATGTCAAAAATTATGATATGCCAGTTCTTGCAAATGCGTTTGGTTCTCTAAAACGACTTGAAATTGGATTAGAGACATCAGACTTTACAGAAATAGGTCAAAGAATTGTTGACATAACAAAGATGGAGATGCCTACTGGAATTTTTGACAAGTTAAGAAAACTCCCAGAACTTTCAAAGATGGTAGACATTGCACCAAAGTTGCAAAAAAGTGGTCCAGTTACAGAAGTTATAGAAGATACACCATCGTTTGATAAAATTCCAATTCTGAAAACATGGCCAAAGGACGCGAGCAAGTTTATCACATTTGGGTTAATTGCAACGCGTCATCCTGAGACAGGTGTAAGAAATCTAGGTGTATACAGGATGCAAATTCTTGATAGTACTCATGCGCTTATGCATTGGCAAAAACACAAACGTGGTGCACATCATTATGATATAAAGAAAGATTCCGGAAGTAAAATTGAGGCTGCAATAATAATTGGCGGAGACCCAGCTACAGTATTTTCTGCAGTAGCACCTGTGCCAGAAGGACTAGACAAGTATGTCTTTGCAGGAATTACAAGAAAGACTGGAATCAAGACAGTAAAATGTAAAACAATTGATCTAGAAGTTCCTGCCAATGCAGAGATAGTATTGGAAGGGTATGTGGATCCTTCAGACATTAGAATGGAAGGACCGTTTGGAGATCATACGGGATACTATACGCCGCCTGAACCATATCCAGTATTTACATTAACTGGAATCATGCGAAGGCAAAAACCAATTTACCTAACAACAATTGTTGGAAAACCAATACTAGAAGACGCATTCATTGGAAAAGTGATTGAGCGTTCATTCTTACCTCTTATCAAAATGTTCCATCCAGAAGTAGTTGATTTTTCAATGCCAGCATCAGGATGGTTCCAAGGCATGGCAATAATTTCAATCAAGAAAAGATATCCAGGACAGGCAAAAAAAGTAATGATGGGTCTTTGGGGAATGGGACAACTTGCATTAACCAAGATCTTTGTAGTAGTTGATGAAGACGTAAACGTTCATGACTTGAATGATGTAATTTGGGCAATCACTACAAGGGCAGATGCTGCAAGGGATACTACAATAATTAACAACACTCCAACTGATACACTTGATCCTGCTTCTCCTCTAGTAAACTTGGGTTCAAAACTTGGAATTGATGCAACCCAGAAAACAAAGGAGGAAGGATATCAAAGAGATGTACAAGAATTGGTAAAATCAGATGAGACCACAAAGAAGATAGTAGATTCCAAATGGTCTAGCTATGGCATCTAGTATGTTCTAACAACATTATAGAAATTATCGCGCTCATCAACGTCATAGCCGATTTGTTTTACTGCCTGGATTATTCTTGCACCAGTAAGTTCAGTGGAACGGGCCCCTGTACAAGAGACAACCTCCTCACCAAGAAGAGTCCCACCAAAGTCATCAGCACCATATTGCAATGCCATTTGAGCCATTGCAACCCCATTTGTAAGCCAAGAAGATTGTATGTGAGGAATCAAGTCGTTATACATTATCCTAGATATTGCAATCATCTTCAAAAGCTGAGTTCCACCTGCAGGATATTGTACTGTTTCTTGTTTCTGCATCAAAGTATTGTTTGGCTCAAAACTCCATGGAATAAACGCCATGAATCCATTTGTCTTTTCCTGTAATTTTGCAATTTTTATAAAGTGCTCTGCAATGTCATCTCTAGTTTCAACATGTCCATACATCAGGGTAGCAGATGCAGGAATTCCAAGACCGTGTGCTTCTTCCATGATTCTAAGCCATGTATTACTTGAGATCTTTTTTGGGCTGATTATTTGTTTTACTGCATCAACTAGAATCTCAGCACCTGCACCTGGAATTGATTGCATTCCAGATTCTTTCAGTCTGGATAAAACCTCTTTTGTACTGGTATGTTCAACTTTTGAAATCATATCTATTTCAGATGCAGACAGTCCGTGAATTCCAACTTTGGGAAATTTTCCCCTAATCAATTTGAACGCATTTTCAAAATATTCAATCTTAAGAGAGGGGTTATGTCCTCCTTGAAACATTACTTGGGTTACACCAAACATCTCCCAAGCTTCTTTTACTCTTGATTCAATTTGATCAAGTGTTACAGTATAAGATTCTTCATGACCTGGAGATCTGTAAAATGCACAAAACTTACAATCTGTAATACATACATTTGTGTAATTTAAAATCATATTATTTATAAAAGAAGAACGTCGTCCAAACTTTTTTCTTGTCAAGTAACCTGCAACAAGTCCCATCAGATGGACATCATTAGAATCCAAAAGCCTTCTACATTCATCAATACCAAGTCTTTTACCACCAAGAGAATTTTCTAATATATCACCAATTTCAGAATGATGAAGTTGTTCTGTCAGTTGACTCAATTGACTGTGATTTTCCTTTTATTGTATTTAATCCTTTGAAAAATAAAAATGATTTTGATTA
This sequence comes from Nitrosopumilales archaeon, assembly GCA_025350175.1. GTDB lineage: Archaea > Thermoproteota > Nitrososphaeria > Nitrososphaerales > Nitrosopumilaceae > Nitrosotalea. Next base: position 4,244 of record JANXYF010000006.1, read on the forward strand.
ACAAATAGACGTATTTTACCTTCTCTTAAATGAGTCAAATTTTAGATAATAAAAAACAATTTCAAAAAAGTATTCATACAATTCTTATTTTGATCACAGTTTTTACAGTTATCAAAATAGAAATTCATCACATTTCCCCGCTATTTTTAAGTAGGGCACATCAACGATTAACTCCAATGGTAACCGGCCACCAGATTCGAATGAATCGTATTCTACGTAATGGTAAGATGCTTTGCATACCTATGGATCATGGGATATCCAGCGGTCCACTAAAAGGAATTGAGGATCCTTATGCTTTAATTTACAATTGCCAACACTTTGGCCTCACATCAGTCATAATCAATAAAGGGATTTTCAAAAATCTTCCAAAGCCCACCAAGATTGGACTCATTGTACATTTTTCAGGCAGTACTTCTCTTTCCATGTCACCAAATAGGAAGATGCTAACAGGCTCAGTTGAAGAGGCATTACGATTAGGTGCAGATGGAGTTTCACTTCACATCAACATTGGAGGAAAGGAAGAACCAGAAATGATAGAACAACTTGGCAGAATTGCAGACGACTGTCACAAATGGAGTATGCCTCTCTTAGCAATGATGTATCCACGAGGTGAGAATGTCAAGAATCCACACGACCCAGAGATAGTTGGACATGTTGCAAGAATTGGAGCAGAGTGTGGTGCAGACATAGTAAAGACACTTTACACTGGAGATATAGATTCATTCAAAAAAATTGTCAAGAGTACTCCAGTACCTATTGTAATAGCTGGAGGTCCCAAGGCAAAGACAGACAAGGATGTATTACAAATGACTGAAGAAGCCATGGAATCTGGAGCCAAAGGAGTAACATATGGTAGAAATATTTTTGAACATAAAGATCCAGCCAAGATGACTCGTGCTCTTTCTGCAATAATATTTAGAAAAGAATCAGCAAAGGATGCAGCGAAGTATCTTGAGTAAAAATAGAGAATTAATTATAGCCCCAAAAATTTCAAGGGGTCAAATTGCCAAATTTTTATCTGAGATAGAAAAAGATGGAATCAGGATTGTAAACATAGATCCTACCAGTCTCAAGGGAATCAAGACAAAACTTTCTACAATACACACTTCCACAAATGCTGATTATGTTATAGTTGACAAAGTCACTAAGCTCAAAGGTAAAAAGATTGGAATGAAGTTTAAAGTTCTTTCAAATACTGATATAGAAAAAATATTACAACTTGCAAAGGCAGGATTGGATTTTGTCATAATAGAAGTAAAAGACTGGAAAATAATCCCCTTAGAGAATATCATTGCAAAGCTACACAAGATTCACACAAAGATATTTGCAGTGGCCAACACCCCAGACGAAGTCCGTAAAATGTTTTCCATCTTGGAAATAGGAGTTGATGGAGTCATATTTTCAACCAATTCCTTAAATGAGGTAAAAGAGACACTTGTCTATCTTGGAACAAAGAGTTTTGATCTCAAGTCTGCCAAAATTTTAGAGATAAAAGAAGTAGGAAATGGTGAACGTGTCTGTGTAGACACAGCTTCCATGTTAGGACGAGGTGAAGGAATGCTAATTGGTAGTAGATCAAATTTCCTCTTTCTAGTACACAACGAATCAGTTGGTTCATCGTTTACTTCACCAAGACCTTTCAGAGTAAATGCAGGTGCAGTACATTGCTACACTTTATCCCCAGATGGAACAACAAATTATCTATCAGAATTAGAGACAGGTTCAGAAGTTCTCGTTATTGATTCACATGGTAAAGCTCGAAGAGCTACAGTTGGTCGCTCTAAAATAGAAAGTAGACCGATGCTCATGATAAAAGCCCAAATTGGAAATGAGGTTGGAGGCATCATTGCACAAAACGCTGAGACCATTCGTTTTGTACGACCGGGTGGCCATCTTGTCTCAGTCACACATCTAAAGAAAGGGGACACAGTTCTTGCATATTCAAAACCTGCAACTGGGAGACATTTTGGCATGGAAGTAGACGACGAATATATCGTAGAAAAATAATTTTTTGTACAAATACCAATTTAGAAAATTTGTAAAACTCTTATACAGTGATATCACAAATTCATCTATTGAATATTCGTTGTAATGTATGTTCCATAGAAATAGATGAAAAAGAAGTAGATTCCCACATAGGTACACCTAAACATCTAGAGAACAGGTCAAAAATTCCTACAGACGGAAAAGGTTTAGACAAGAGTGTGACAAACATGTGGCATAATTCATTAGATTAACAAAATAGTACAACTTATAAAAATAAAAAAGATGTGTCACTCGAATTTCTTTTTCAGTTGAATTATTTCAGTCATCTCTTCTTTGAGATGTTTTTTCAAAAGAGATTCATGTTCTCTTTTATGCCTCCAGTACAAGTTCATGACGGATTGTCTGGAATGGGCATGTTTTAATGCCGCAGTATATTTTCTGTGACTTTTTTCAACAATTCGAAAATACGATTTGCTGTTAGAAGTTACCATATGAGAATTTTCTATTCTTAATAGATAACCCTTTCCTATTTAGGAAAAATCATTCATGTAAAAATTTACAATGGTTCAGGTTTTTTCCAGTTAGGAACAAGCTGCATCTTACGAAGTGATGGAGGTTCCAAGGTTCTTTTCTTTGCAATTTTGACATATTTTGATGAATTGTCTACTCCCATGTATTTTCGATGAAGAAATCTGGCCATCTTTGTAGTTTGACCACTTCCCACAAACGGATCAAGTACAAGATCACCCATGTTACTATAAAGTTGAATTAAACGATAAGGTATCTCTTCTGGAAATGCTGCAGGATGAAATCGCCTATAGCTTGGAGGCATGGGAGCTATGTGCCAAATAGAATTTGCAATTTCTTTTTTCATCAAATCATTAAGAACCAATTTACTTTTTTTGTCTTTGAAATTATGAAATGGCATTTTTCGTAAAATTATAATTTGTTCATGCATAATATTTGGATAATAATATGTAGGATAAGGATGCTGGACTGTAACTCTAAATCTTTTTTTCCCACCAGTGACTTTGTTCCAGATTATTTCTTCGAAAAAACTCCAGCCAATTTCTTTTTTTGTCAACTCTACGAGAAGTAATGCTGGGAGAGGAAGTTTACTTGTACCTTCAATGAGTTCATTTCCTATTACAATACAGCAGAATCCTCCAGGTTTTGTTACACGATAAACTTCAGAAAAAACACGTTTCATCTCTTCAAGCCAATCTTCAAGAGACAGTTCAACTGTTCCACGATACCATTTTTCCGTATCCTGATGTTCTTGATAGTTTATTGCATTATGATATGGTGGTGATGTCACAGTTAATGCG
>JANXYF010000031.1 GCA_025350175.1 Nitrosopumilales archaeon
GAGTATTGCTGCATCTAGCTTTTGTTCTCGTATTGAACTCAAATATCTGTTGGATAAATATTTGAGAAAAACCTGGGCGTATGAATCGCTTGGATTTCTCTGATATATTGACAAATTTCTTCTAATTCTATTTACTGATTGTGATATTCTAGGATCATTTTCAGAAACTAGGCGATGTTCTTTTTCAGGAATTATACTTTCAAGAAGTGACTCTAAAGTTTCATGTGGTATGAATTTTCTTGCTACGGTATCATAATATCCCAAGTCTCCATCTATTACGGATCTTTGAAATCGTGTCCTGTCCTCTGTTACATCATATGGAAATGATACCACGGTATTTACTGTCATCTGTTTGCTCTTTTTTAGAATTGCGTATTATTGTCTAAGACTGATTATCATGCCTGATAACGTATATGGTAATTATATAGGATACTGGTTTGTATAAACTAGAAGTGCGAACCCTCGCTTTGGGAATTATCTTTAGCATAGTCGCGGTTTCATCTGGGTTAGTTTACGCAGATTCAACATATCATATGAAAGGTAGTGGAGCCGCCATGATAAATTCTGATTCTCCAGTTCTGTATACTTCAAGCATGCGACTCTCACTTGTAGATTCCTCAACTATTGACAAGGGAGCAATTCTAGTGGAAGGAAGTAATGGTATCACAGTAGCTAGATTTACTGGAGCCCAGTGGAATTTTACATACAACGATGATGGATCATTTCATGCACAGGGTCCAGCACAAACAGTATCTGGGGATACATTTACTGTCTCTCTTGATGGAACACGGCTCTATGCAACAGCAGGTGGTTCGATGTGGAAGGTAGCAGCCAACATGCAAGACAATATCCACACATATGTTCTAAGTTATCTTTTACTTGGAAACGATCCTATTCCATCTGTCAGTGTATCAAACAATGCAAAGATCCTGATTCCAAATGGAAACTCGGCAACTGCAAGTACTGGTTTCTTTTTGCCTCTTAACTTGGAGATAATTCCTGGAACTACAGTTACCTGGCAAAATCTAGACGACATTCAACATGATATCCAAAGTATAGATTCGCATGGAAAAATAATTCCTTTGTTTAACAGTGGATTGCTCAAGACTGGAGATACGTTTTCTTACAAGTTTGATAAACCTGGGGAATATCATTATTACTGTACAATTCACCCATGGCGAATTGGGCTGGTAACTGTAAGCTAGAATTTTATTTTTTAAAAATAATATTACTTTTCATGCTCGCTAAAGTCAGAACCAAGCGCAATACTTGATATGACTGTATTTGGCGTGGTTCTAGATTTCATGGTAATATTTGGTAGAAACTCGTGAAAGATTTGTTTTAAGAAAAGTTCTGTAAACAAAGACCAGTGTATTCCAAGGTTGTGCTGTATTATAAAATGATGAATATCTCCTTCAATTCTATGATCTGATGTCATGCTAGAAGCTCGCATGTATTCCTCAAGTGATTCTACTACTCGCTTTAAATCATAACTACCTTTCATGAACATGACCCAATCTTTAATCATTGGAGTCATTTTTTGTATTATCTCATTCATTACTTCTCCATCCATTTTTTCACCTAGAACCATGAGAATCTCTTTGGGAACTGGAATCATTCCTATGTTTTTTGCAAATCTCTCCCAACCGACATATTTTTCTAAAATTTGTTTGACTAGAACATTTTGAGATATCTCCTTTTGTTGCGCCTCTGTCTCCAACTCTTCTATGATATGCTCTGGTAAACGATAACTAATGCTTCGTGTCTGTTCATGCTTTGTAGGATGGGGCTGTCTTTTTACTACCATTATGATCAGGACTGTTCTAGGATTATTATAAAATTATGTAAAATTCTCTTTTTTTGGTCTATAATTTGATGTGAATTCTATCAATATGCTTACCAATACTCTTACTGTCTTCAAAATGTAGAGTGCAGTATGGACATGTTGTCTTATCTGGGAACTCTAGTTCTGGCAGTACAATATCTCTGTCAGTAAGATTTCCGCAGACCATTTTCTGGGTTATTAATCCAATTGGGCGCTTGTCCATTACTACTAGCCTTCTGATATCATACTTTTTCATTATATCTAGGGCCTCTTTTACTGGCGCGGTTTTGTTTATGGTAATTAATGGGCCTTTAGCAATTTCTTTAAGGGTTGTACTTGATGGGTCTAATCCTTTTGCTACGATATCTTGTAAAATGTCCTTTTCTGTAACCATTCCTATTATCTTGCTTTTTTCAAAGACTAGGATGCTGTCAACTTTGGATTCTGCCATTGCCTTTGCTGCGTCTTGAATGGTAAGATCGCTTGATATTGTAGTCATTTTCTTGTTTGTAAACTTGGAGACAGGCTCGTTTAGAATGTCAGATATCATGAATTGTAATGGTAATGTTTGAGATTTAACTTGATGGGTAGTTTTCAGATGTGGTATTATATGTCATTTGAATAGATAGTACACTAATGTGATTATCGTACATTGTTATCACAAGTGAGATTTGTAAAAAGCCTATAATCTCCCCAAAATATACAAAAATTATTGAAACTAAAAAATGATAGCATAAATCAAGTAATAAAAAAAACAATTGTAGTAACCCCCAGAACAAGCCTCTTGGATGCAAGAGCACTCTTACTAAAGCACAGGATCAGCCGACTAATAGTATCAGAGAAAGACAAGCCAGTAGGAATGCTTACAGAAAAAGACTTGGTAAAGGCAATCTATAGGATTGACGCAAAACCGCTTGAAGCTACACGCGTATCTGATGTCATGTCTAAAG
>JANXYF010000046.1 GCA_025350175.1 Nitrosopumilales archaeon
TTTTACTTTCTCTTGACTCGCTTAGAAAATCAAGTCACATCAAACCAAAAAAAGTAAATAGCATTTTCAATAAAATTTCAAAGAATCTAGATCATGTAATTTATGTTGCAATATACAATGGAGAAATCATAGGTGCAACAACCCTTTTGATTGAACAAAAATTCATCCATGATGGAGGCAAAGTAGGTCACATAGAAGATGTAGTGGTAAGAAAAGAATACCAAGGCAAAGGAGTAGGGAAAAAAATAGTTAACGCGCTTTTGAAATACGCCAAGAAAAAAGGATGTTATAAAACTATTCTTGATTGTTCAGAAGATCTCATTCCATTTTATGAGAATATTGGGTTTAAACGACACTCAAATTCGATGAGATTTGATCATCGGTCAAAGAAATAATCTCGTTTAGGCATAGGCTTCAATCGAAATAACAATGAACCTATTATAATTATAGGAATTGAAGTTGCCATAAATACAAAGGGTGCTATTGTTAATTCCGGTACAAGGTATGCATCCTGGATTTGTTTTATCAAAATAGTAACATAGTACATTCCAATAATTGTGATTATTCCTCCAGATATGATAAGTGAGCCGGTAAGTCTGGAACCATATCTTCGCCCCAGCAAATAAGATGAACCAGCTAAAATTATCGCAGGTGCAATACTAATAGATATGAACTCTTTGATCTGAGACGAAGGATCAATATCATGTGATGGATGGGTGAGATACACAGAAATTGATATCATCTGAGCTACAAACATAATAAACAAGCCAAGACTTGCAATAGATATCCATTTTTCAATTGCCACGACAACCCATCTCTTACTTGAATAAATAAACCAAATGATTGTCTAAACTATTCCAACAAGACCAGCAAGTTCTTTTCTGCATGCAGAACCAAGATCTTCTGCAGCTTTTTCAGGAGTTACTTTGTTAAGAAATACTCCATATCCCCTTTCAAGTCCAGACCAAGGATCAGCTTGTGGATACACTTCAATATGCCAATGAATCTGTCTATTGTTTTTCTTTTCTGGGGAAAGATGAAAGACCATGTTATATGACAGAGTTTTCATCGTATTTGCAAGTCCACCTAAAGTAGCACGTAAAATTAGTGACAAATCATTTATCTCTTTTTGAGTTATTTTAGAAAAACTTGTGATGTGTTTTTTTGGATAAATCCAAAATTCGTACGGATGTGATGGAGCCCATGGACAGAAAGCAACAAAACCTTCTGTCTGAAGTATTTGTCTAGGTCCTCCAGTTTCTGTACCTACAGTCTGACACATTGGACATATTCCTTTTTCATTTAATATTTTATGTGCAGCTTCAGCCTCTAGTTCTATAACAGGAGGAATTGTGGAAAAAGTTACAACGTTGAGGTGAGCATGAGTAGTAGAGCCACCGGCATCTTTTCCATGATTTACATATATTGCAACATATGTTACGCCGCGCTGGGTGTATAACCATCTAAGCCTATCTTGGATTACAACAAGTACATTAGACCATTGTTCAGTTGAAATACTTGCAAGAGAATCTTTGTGTTTTTCGGAAGCTACAACAACATAATGATATCCATAAGCAGGTTCGCTGTAGAGAGGTCTATCACTATACGAGTTTTCAGAAGTTGTTGTAACAACAGGATTTTTACTTTCAAATACTCTTACTGACCAATTCTGCACATAGTGATCTTCTGTATCTTGAAGCCTTTGCAACATCCCATCCTTTGCAACCAGAGAAAGTGTAGACGGATTAGTCATAGATTCATTTCCTGGGCAATAGGGACATTTCTTAGAATCATTTACCGAATTATTTTCAGGAGAAACGATCACAAATCTATCAATAGAATAATCCTTCCTCAAATCCCCCATACTGCTAGATTTTGGATCAAGCAATTTAAAACCTTTGCAAAGATCGGAAATAACCGCCAATACAGTACAATTTTGGCAGTTACGGTCTAAAACAATCATTTTGCAAAAAATTAAACTTAAATTGGAAGATCAGAACTCAGAATGCATTACATGTCAACAACATCATTAAGACGAGATCATGATTTAATAGAAAAAGTACTAAAGTCAATGTGGTCTACCATTCCCTTGCTACAATCTGGTAAGACCATACCAGAACCAATTCTAAACCAAGTGATTGACTTTTCAACAAATTTCACAGATGTCTGCCATCATGGAAAAGAAGAAACATCTCTCTTTCCAGAACTTGAAAAAAAAGGAATGTCACGAAATTCAGGTCCAATATCTGTCATGCTCATGGAACATGAGGTAACGCGTAAACTAGGAACAAGAATGGAAGCCTCATCAAAAATATATCTGAAAAATGGTGATGCAACCCAATTAATCATAGACATGCAAGAATACATCAATCATGTTGTACAGCACGTATGGAAGGAGAATAATAGATTATTTGAGATGGCCGAGATGGCTCTTCGAAACGACGCAGAACAGGTGAATAAGAGTCTACTGGAGGTGGAGAATACAAAACTCAAGGAGATAGGTAAGACAAGAGAGCATTATGAAAAATTTGCCGAGGAACTTGCAAAGCAATTTCCTTCGAACGACTAGATCAGATTTTATTAATAAATCCACCAAAGAACTTTTCTAGTACACATTTGTGAGAAAAATATGAAAACAGTAGAAGAATATTTCTACACACAACTATGGATGGTAAAACCATGACTGCAAAGACAGGGGACAAAGTCAAGATAGAATACACAGGAACTCTTGATGATGGAACAGTTTTTGACAGCAATGTGGAGGATGGAAATCTTTTAGAATTTGAAATCGGAGGAGGTCAGGTAATAAAGGGATTTGATGATGCAATACTTGGAATGAAAGAAGGAGAAGAAAAACAATTCATTATTTCTCCAGCAGAGGCATATGGAGAGCACGATCCAACTCTAATTCAAAAGGTACCAAAAGAGATTTTCCCACCTGACGCGGAACTTGTTCCAGGACTATTGTTTGAAGCAGGACTTCCCACAGGAGAAAAAGTACCTGCAATAATAACTGCAATTGAAGAGCAAATAGTTTTAGTGGATTTGAATCATCCTCTTGCAGGAAAGAGACTTAATTTTAAGATTAAATTATCATCAATCACATCATCTTAATTTTCTTCCAGTATAGTTATCAAGAATTCTTTCAAATATTTCAGAAAATCAATGCAGGAAACATTACTGACAAGTAGAAATTTGTTTTAGAATTATGATCGCTTAAAAAATCAAGGTTTATGTGTGATATGAAAAAACTGAAGCTTGAGGAATTTAGAAAAATGGATAACTCAGATATTCATATGGTCTATGTTCTTCTTGATGGTATAGGAGACTTGCCTCATCCAGATTTGAAGGGTTCAACTCCGTTAAGTCATGCAAAAACTCCCAATCTTGACAGACTTGCAAGAAATGGAGCCATAGGAGAAGTAATTTCAGTAGGCAAGGGAATAGCACCTCAATCAGATATTGCAGTTTTCAATATGCTTGGATATAGATTTGAAAATACACAATATGTTGGAAGGGGGGTAATTGAGGCAATTGGAGTTGGAATTGATTTTAAAAATGGTGACCTTGCACTGCGTGGAAATTTTGCTACTGTAAATGATGAGAAGATAATCACAGATCGTAGAGCTGGAAGAAACATAGAAAAAGAAGATGCTCTTGCGATTGCTCGAGAGATAGAAGAAAAGCTAAAATTTTCAAATCCTAAAGCATCAGTTGTTGTAGCCCCAACAATTGGACATAGATTAATTGTAAGAATAAGATGTGATGGAGTATTTCTTACACCAGATATTAGCAATACTGATCCAGCTTACGCAAGAATAGATGGTATGGGAGTTGCCAAGGCAGTTGGAGATTACATGGAGGTAGAAAAATCATTGCCCTTAAACGAGTCTGATGGTGCCAAGCTTTCAGCATTACTTGTAAATGAATTTACAGACAAATCGCTTCAAATTATGAAAGACAGTATAGTAAACAAAAATAGAAAAGAACAAGGCAAGAAGATGGTAAATTCAATCCTATTACGCGATGCCGGAAACAAGTTTCCAGATGTCACTCCGATAAATGAGTTGCACGCGATGCAGTTTTCATGTATAGTAGACATGCCAGTAGAGATAGGCATTGCAAATGTTTTGAAGATGAAATCATTTAGTGCCGGTGGCCTTACAGATTACGAAGAAAAGGCACGTATTGCAGCCAAAGCAATGCAGACACAAAATGCAATCTATGTCCACATCAAAGGACCAGATGAATTTGGTCATGACGGAGATGCGGTTGGTAAGATGCAAAACATAGAAGAGATAGATAAAAGATTCTTTGGAACTTTACTTGATAATATAGACACGTCAAAAGTTGCAGTTGTCATATCAGGTGATCACTCTACACCATGCATAAACAAAAGTCATAGTGATGATCCAGTCCCCGTTTTGATATCAGGAGATTTTGTCAAAAAAGATGGAACGGTGAGATTCACCGAAGAACAAGCAAAGAAAGGTAGAATTGGACTCATCATGGGAGCCGATGTCATCAATACTGCAATAAAGAACATTAAATCATAAATGCCGCTATCTTTCCAGAAGAGATCATTTCCTCAGTAGTTTTCCTAAACTTGTCCATATCCACATTGTGATACATCCCAGAAGAACTAGAGAGTTTTTCCATCGCCCTCTTCATTATTGAGAGGCAAATGTCATTCTCATTTTTTTGATAATGAACTAGTGCTGCTGCAACAAGAATAATTCCTTGAACAAGATCTTTTTCACCTTCATGTGTTTTTTTCCAAACACCTTCAAGTACTTCGTGGCATTCCCAATATTTTTCATCATTAAAGTACCGCTTTGCTCTTTTTAATGCCTCTTCTTTTTCAATTTTTTCTTCTATGACGGGTCTTGCGTCATTAAGAGATCCAATTGACTTGAACTTTTTTACAACTTCATCTAGCTCTTCTTTTTTAACGGACACGTCAAATTCTAAATATTTGGTTGAGACTCGCATATCACGCACAATTACATCCATCTCCGAAGTTAATTGATCAGCTTTTGCAAGTAGTGCTTTTGCATCAGTTGGAACATAACCTGAGTTTTTCAGGTGAACCATAAATCTGTCCACAGGCTTGAGATATCATGATTTCATAAATTTGTTGTCCAGTAGCCGTTAAGATTTATATGAACTATTAAAAGGACTTGGATTACATGTCCATGATCGAAGTTACGCGAGATGTAAAGAATCCCTTACTGTCAAGAAGAGAGATTACTTGTAATTTCAAAGGGCTTGCGGGCAGACTCAAGAAACTAGAAGCAGTTGACATGATCTCAAAAAAATTTAATTTGGAAGGAAAAATTGTAATACCAATACTTTTGAAAAATGAAACTGGAAGACCAGTTGTATCAGGAAGTTTCTATGTATATGAAGATGAAAAACTTGCCAAGGAACATCTCAAAGCTGCAGTTTTTGCAAGAATTGAAAAAGCAAAAGGCGCAGTTGCAAAACCAGAAGGTACTGAAGCTCCAACAGAGCAAGCAGAAGCACCAAAGGAAGAGAGTAAGTAATGGCAGGTAAAAAGGGCTCTAGTCCATTAGTATACAAGTATTACAAGGTGTCTGGAGATAAAGTAGAGAGAACAAAGAAAGAATGTTCAAGATGTGGTAAGGGAGTATTCATGTCTAATCATAAAAATAGACGCAGTTGCGGCAAGTGTGGATTTACTGAATTCGTTTAATAATTAGTATAGTTTCTTTTTTCTAAGACGAGATACTTTTTGTTCTATCTGATCTAATTTCTGCAAAAGATTTGGCTCAATTGTAGTATTTGCAATCACAGTTGCTGGGATCTTGGATATGTTGGTATCCATTGTAATATTTATGATGGGAAGTTTCTTTTCTATCCAGAGTTTTAGAACTTTATCCTCAAGTTTATAGTCTCTAAATCCCTCTGGAAATTTTTTAGTTATATGAGATAGTAGTGTTTTATCATCAAATACAGCCCTTGGTTCAAAAAGTCTAGTAGAATCAGAGTAACTACTCTCAAAAAGATTTCCACTTAGCTCATCAGATATAATATCCATCTTGGATATTCTTCTAATCAATTCTAAATAGTGTAGAAATTCATGTGCCAGGATAGCATGGATTGTACCCTTGAGACCATACGCCACAAGAGGAGCAGTTATCTGTATTATGATATTTAGTTTATCATTAGAGACAACTGGAATTGTCCTTGCAAACAATATCCCATAATCAAAAGAACCAGAAGATGGGTGAGATACTACTACTGATGGTTCCACATATGCAAGTGGAAAATTAATTCCTGATGCTTTTTCTATCCTCTGTATTCCAGATAGGGTTACCTCAAATCTCTTTATTATCAAAGAGTGAATTTTTTCAGGAATTAGCCCATTTTTGTAAGCTTCATGTACTCTGAGTAAAGGATCCAATCGAACAAGATTGAATTAGACGATAATAAAAGCTTGACATAAAAAGACAAATTTCATCTAGTTCAGACAAGTTAGGAGATTTATCCTGTTTTAGTGAACATGTGAAAATCAGTTACAGAGTGATATTTTATGAAAATCAAATGTGGTACATTTGCATGAATTTTCAAGCAGCATGCTTATGTTTGGTTCAACATTATTTCCAGTCACAAATCTCTTGAGCGGAATTCCACCATCCAATTCTACAAGAATTGTAAATGATTTAGGATTAATTTTCTTAATCTTTATGTCATAGATCCTTTTTTGGTTCTTCCAAGACGTAATTTCACTAATTGAAATAGACATGTCTTTTAGACCTTCTAATACATTCAATGCCTCAGGAACTAGATCTTTTTCTGTCGCAATGTCAAACAAAACATCTGTTCTGAATTTAATTTGGTCAGAAGGCAACTTTGAAACTGCTCTTAGATGTAAAATAGAGATGCCATCAAGCGCAATATTTTTTGGCAAAGTAATTTTTCTTTTATGTGGATTTATCAATTTAACAAAGAAAGGTCTTCCATTTCCAAGAACAAGACTAGATTCATCTTCACTTCCAATCCAAGTTATTTTGGCTTGTTGTGCGCCAAATTTTTCAAACATAAATTTAGCGATTTTACCTTCTACACTATTAAATTCAGTTATCCCATGAAAGTCGCAAACAAAACATCCTTTTCCATCACACCTATTGCAAGAAACTTGTTTTTGTGGAATTCCCCTTATCTCTTTGGTATATCGTCCTTGTAGTATCAATGCCTTGGGTTTTATTTCACATTCTTCTTTCTTGAAATCTATTGTAAAAACAATATCAGGATTTTGATAATCAACTTTGGTTCTAGTTTTTTTTCCAAATTGTTTTCCTATTTCTCTTGTAATATCACTTTTTATTCCAGCAATTCCTCGAAGTTTGAACTTGGAACGCACAATATCATCTCTATCTAAAATTGAAGGTTTTAGAATAGCACCTATAAGAAATGTTGAAAATTCATATTCTTTTGAAATGTCAAGCATCTTCTTTAAGAAAACATCAAGTTCGGGCATTAGATTTTTGCATAAATAACATGATTTGGGATTATTTTGTTTTATAATTTTCCTAATTTTTTTACCAAGATTCTTGTGAGAAACTAACCCTAGTCTACTTGCAAACATTCTTCCAAGACAATAATCACAAAGATGATACTCTCGTAAGATTTGCTTGGTTTCCTCAATTACTGCATCCATCTTTGTTTTTTTCAACAACATAGAAAACAAATGAGGTGTGTTTTAATCCTAATCAAATAACCAAAAACGTTTATTGATTATAATGACTAAATTTCCACTCTAGATGAATAAGATGATAAAAGTTTAGAGTTTTAGGAATACTCTAGTCTTTGTTGAAACTGCAATTATTGATACAATTGCAATTGCAAGAAC
>JANXYF010000114.1 GCA_025350175.1 Nitrosopumilales archaeon
GAATTGACTCCAGAAAAATTGCAGATTTGTAAACATGCAAGTAAGATTGTAGAAGATGAACTTGCCTCTTCAGGATGGTATGATAAAGTTTGGCAAGCCTATGCAGCAGTAGGAGATGATAGAGCAGTAGGAGTAGTTGGATTGATTGCATGTCTTGTTTATTGGATGTTACAAGAGAAGATGCTTTGCTAAAACTTGATTGCTTTACAAGGGAATCAAGAATGCGAAGATTCTGTTGAAATTTCTCTATCTCTCTTTCTCTTTTTTCAATTTCTTCAGAGATCCACTCTCTTAATTCTAAAATATCACGTATATTCTCCTCTGAATAATCCATGTTTTTTCTATTGTTGAATGGATAATAAATATTAAAACAAGCTCTATTATCTGACAAACCTTTGAAGATCTGCTAATCTCATATTTTTGAATCCTCTTATTGGCTTGGATGTTGTATAAAGCTCAGCATTACTCTTTGTAGCTAGCCACTCTAAGAGCAATTTTCCTTTCCTTAACTTTTTTAGCTTTAAAGATTTGTCATATGTTCCTGTTTTAGAATATTTTCCTACATGAGTTCCAAAATCCATCCCAATTAGGATAATTTTGGATGCTCCAAAATGATTGGCAAGAAATACACATCTATCACCATCTGTGAATCCGCCAAAGTTTCTAATTTTTCCAAATGATTTGTCCTCTGTTGTTCCTAGGCAATATTTGAATGAGATTGCATGTGGAAGCCTGTTAATGTTATCCCCATGTGCATGAACAATCATTATTGATTTTTGATCTGACGCTTTTTTGAGATATTCCATATTTCCATCAAGATCAGTTACTACAATATCTGGCATTATTTTGTTTTCAAGCAATACCTGTGTAGCACCATCAGCTACGATCTTTGTAAAATTTCTGAATTTTTTTATATATTGTAAAGAAAGACCCAGTGATGGTCCTGCTCCAACAACAAAAACAATTTTATTTTTAATTTTTCTTTCTAGATTGCTTAACTCAAACCTTGTCTTTAAAAGTGAATTGAGGATATTGGCTGATCTTATCTCTTTTGTTCTATCATAACCAAATTCATTTAGAATTTCCTGATATTTTTTCTGCCAACCATTCAAAGTCATGTAAGTCTAAATGTATCTGGGTTAATCATAAACCATATGCATAAACTAGCAGGAGTAAGAATAGGTGGTTCTAATCCAACACGGATAATGGGAATTATTAATACAAGTCCAGAATCATTTTACAAAAAATCCGTATTTACTGATAAGCGAGATATACGTACAGTTTCAAAATTAATGGAAGAAGATGGTGCCAATTTTATTGATGTTGGAGGAATGTCTACTGCACCATATATCAAAACTCTAGTGTCAGAGGAAAAAGAGATCAAAAGAATAACAAACGCCATTGAATCTATCCAAAAAGTCTCAAAGTTACCTATCTCGGTTGATACATGTAGAGCCCAGGTAGCAAAGGCTGCTCTTCAACTAGGCGCAGAAATAATCAATGATGTTTCAGGCCTAAAATATGATAAAAACATGGTTGACGTACTTGAGGAATATCGTCCATCCGTTATTGTCTGTGCATTTAGTAATGATCTCATAAAAGGAAATCTAGTCACACAAACAAGAAAATTGATTAATCAAAGTGTTACAATGGCATTAAAATCAGGAGTTCCAAAGAGCAAGATCGTAGTAGATCCTGCAATTGGCTTCTTTAGGAAAAAGGCACAAGGCATTTTGTTTACAAAAATAAATTCTGATTGGTTGCAAAGAGACATCTTGGTACTAAGAAACTTGAATAAAATAAAAGATCGATATCCTATTCTTATTTCAATTTCACGAAAGTCATTCATAGGAAAAATATTGGATGAACCAGATCCTACAGAACGAATCTATGGCTCTCTTGCAGCAGAAACTTTTGCTGCTCTAAACGGTGCTGATATACTACGAACACATAATGTAAAAGCTACAAATGATGTCATCAAGATCGTAAATAGATTCAAAAATCTCAAGAAAGGCTTATAACAGATTTTCATTCTAATCAAGAAGGTTTCATTGGAAATAAGGGAAGGACTAACATTTGATGATGTACTCCTTGTTCCTAAACGATCAGATATAGTTACTAGATCTCAAACAAATCTGCAAACAAAACTTTCAAAAAATATTTCTCTTAACATACCTGTAATCAGTGCAAATATGGATACAGTAACTGAATCTGCTATGGCAGTTGCAATAGCAAGAGAAGGTGGAATTGGAATTATACATCGTTTTCTTACTATTTCAGAACAGGTAAACGAGGTACTCAAAACAAAACGTTCAGGCAGCATAATAATAGAAAATCCGTATACTATAGACCGTAAACAAACAGTACATGAAGCTATAGAATCCATGCGTGAAAAAGGAGCTTCAGGATTGCTTGTGACAGATAACCAAGGTCAACTTGTTGGAATATTGACAAGAAGAGATATTGTCATGCTTGAACCAAAAGATGAAAATAAAAAAGTTGATGAGGTTATGACAAGTGATGTTATTACAGCAAAATCTGGAATAGCAATAGTTGAAGCAAAAGAAATACTTCGAAAAAATTGCATTGAAAAATTACCACTTTTAGATGAACGAGGACATGTCAAAGGACTGATCACTAGTAAAGATATCATTAATGCTGATAATTATCCACATGCATCAAAAGACAGGAAAGGAAGACCATTGGTTGGAGCTGCAGTAGGTGTTAAGGGAGATTTCATGGAAAGAACTGAAGCATTGCTAGATGCAGGTGCTGATGTCATAGTAGTGGATATTGCACATGGACATAGCGAAAATGCAATTAATACAGTTCGATTGATAAAGAAAGCTTTTCCAAATTGTGAATTAATTGCAGGAAATGTAGCGACCGCTCAAGGTACAGAGGATCTCATCAAAGCTGGTGTAGATGCAGTAAAGGTAGGAGTGGGTTCTGGTTCCATCTGCATCACTAGAGTAATTACCGGTTCTGGAGTGCCTCAACTTACTGCTGTAATGGATTGCGCACAAGTTGGCAAAAAATATGATATTCCAATAATATCTGATGGAGGTGTAAGAACATCAGGTGATGCTACTAAAGCACTTGCTGCCGGAGCATCCACTATAATGGTAGGAAGTATGTTGGGAGGAACAGATGAAAGCCCT
>JANXYF010000117.1 GCA_025350175.1 Nitrosopumilales archaeon
GAATTGACTCCAGAAAAATTGCAGATTTGTAAACATGCAAGTAAGATTGTAGAAGATGAACTTGCCTCTTCAGGATGGTATGATAAAGTTTGGCAAGCCTATGCAGCAGTAGGAGATGATAGAGCAGTAGGAGTAGTTGGAGATGAGAGAAAGTATGGTCATGTAGTTCTTGTCAGAGTAGTAGATTCTATTGATGCAATGACTGCAGATTGGACAAGATTACCTTCTGATGTACTTGAAAAAATCAGTAATAGGATTACAAATGAGGTTGAAGATGTAGCTTGGGTAAGCTATGTAATTTCAAGTAAACCACCTGCTACTATAGAACCTCAATAAAAATAGATTATGTCTTTATGAAAATTTAGAGAATTAATTTTAAAAGAAAATTTTTAAAACAAAAGAGAACTAGGGTACTACGTTTATCCTAGCGGTTGGTGGATTACCAGTTAGAGTTACAGTAATCTTTACTGTACTGGAATCTGAACCATATTGATTGCTAACAGTGAGTTTGAATTCCAACACCTTTTGTTGATTATAACCTACATTTGGTGAGTAGAACGCTGGATTAGCAGTACCACTCAATATCAAAGTAACTGGATCACCGCTCATTTGCACCCATTTGTATTTGATAGCTTGACCTGTGCTTGCACTTCCATCTAATGTAACTCTGCTATTTGGATCTACAGTTTGGTCTGGACCTGCATTAGCTACTGGTGGTTGTCCTGGTAATGGTTGATTGTTTATTTTTATAGTGACAGAACAAGATGGAATATCAACTTGATTATCGGTAACATCTAAGGTAAACTGAAGTGTTCCACTTGGACCATTTGGTGTTGGTGCTACAAAGGATGGACTCATATCAGTACTTGATGATAATTTTACTGGCGTTCCAGAAACTTGTCTCCAGTAATATGATATTGTGTCACCACTTGGGTTTGCAACTGATACTGGTAATCTAACTAATGAGTTTGAATTAACTGCAGCGTCTTGACATGTAACAGTTGGATCCTGATGAGTACTCTTGATAGTAACCTTGGTCATGGCAGCTGCTTTGCCTCCGTGTCCATCATCCGCAGTAAATACGAATAACATTACTGCAGTGCTGCCAGCTGGTACAGAAGGAGCTGTAAACGAAGTAGCAGTATTAGAATTAGATGATAATTGTATACTTGGACCAGAATATTGACCCCATGCTAATGTTAGTGGATCATTGTCTGGATCAGTTGCAGTACCCGTGAGTGATACTGTACTACCCTCATCAACTACTTGATCAGGATTTACTTTAACAACCGGAGGATGATTAACGTGTAAAACTACAACATTAAAGGTTGTAGTATCCATTCCACCATAACCATC
Organism: Nitrosopumilales archaeon; assembly: GCA_025350175.1. GTDB lineage: Archaea > Thermoproteota > Nitrososphaeria > Nitrososphaerales > Nitrosopumilaceae > Nitrosotalea. The sequence goes on from JANXYF010000117.1 coordinate 1,357, forward strand.
ATTTACAGTTAGTGATAACTTCAAACTTTTTACTTGATTGGCAGGAACTGCTGGACTAATGAAAGATATTATTGGAGCACTAGAAGATGGAGAAAATGTTATCTTATCACCAGAGACTTCAGTCCATTGATATGTTAATGTCTTGCCAACATCTGGAGTTGTTGATTTGAGACCGGAAAGCGTGACCTTTGTTTTTTCATATACTACAATACTATTTGCCAATGCTCCTTGTAAGAAATATTGGTTAAGAGTACCTGATTTAGCAGCAGTTGTAGTATAGAATTTTGCACAGTAAACATGATCTGAACCTTGGAATTGAGCAATACATTGTTGAAGGAATTGTGACGCATTATCTGTTCCTGAACTAGTTTGAGCATATGCAGACATTGGTAATACAGAAGAGAAAATCATAACAGCTAGTACAGGCGCAAAAAATTTGTAATTCAACTTGTAGAATCTAAATTTTAGATTATTAAAAACCTTTCTCTCAATTTAGAACATTGAGAGGATCAATTTTTTGATCTAAAAACACTGTCGGATGATCTCAATTTCATCAATTTTACACAATAATTGAAGACTCAGTGGTCATTATCCTCAACAAATGACAAAACTTCATCCATTGTTGGAGGAATTCCAAGAGGATTACTAACATATAATGAAGCAGTGGCATTTGCAAGTCCAAGTCTTTCGACAGGATTCAGATTAGCAAGATAACCAAGTAGATTTGCGGCATCCCAGACATCTCCAGCTCCAGTTACAAACTTGGGTTGTACTTGGAAAGACTTGACAAATTCAACCTCTTTTCCATCGGACCAGAAGGAACCTATGGAAGTATGAAGATCGATAGATATTGATGATCTGTTGGCTAACTCAAGTACTAATTTTCTAGTTTCGTTCTCTCCAGAAATCACGTCTAATCCGAACTGTTTGAGAAGAATATTACATTCATTTTCATTAATACATAAAGAATCCAAGTGATCTGAAAGTTTGGCTAATGCATCTTTGAATTCTTTTGGTCTTATCTGTATGTCAGCAGGGTCTAAGAAATGAAGTGCTGACGTAGATTTTAAAAAGGCAAATTGTGAAAGTTCGGTTCCTTTTGTATTACTTGCCCAATTTGTTACAATTACAGCATTTGCATTTTTTATTGCCTCTTGCTCTTTGATTCCAAGCTTTTCAGGCCCAAAATTCTCATTATCACCTAAATCAGAGATCATTATGTTTACAATGTTTCCAGCATTGTTAAATTCAAGAGATGTCGTTCTTCCAGGTTTTCCGTCAATTATAAAAAGTGAGACATTACTAAATTCAGAAAAAATTTCTTTTATCATATGAGAACAAGTTTTATCTGCAATTGTAATTAATGAGACAGGACAACCAAGTCTTGCAAGCGCATAAGCAACATTTGTCGCATTCCCACCCTTTAGATCTGTTTGTGAAATTCCGCGAATACTTCCACCCAGTTTACTTTTTTCCAAAATTTGGGTGTAAAGAATATCCAAGTTTGGGATCTTGATAATACGATCAAGAAAAAAATCGTTTAGAACAACAACTGAATTTAGTTTTAGATTTTGTAGCTTTTCTAACATGAAAAGGCTTAGCCCATTGGAGGACCTCTTCCGCCGCCACCTCGGCCGCCGGATGAGGCAATAACATCATCTATTCTAAGTATCATACATGCAGCTTCGGTTGCAGATTTTATTATCTGTTCTTTTACTGCAACGGGTTCGATGATATCAATAGAAAACATATCTGCAACTCTGGTATTTCTTGCATCAATACCAGTCCATTTCTTTCCTTGACTGTGTTTTGCACGAAGTGTAACCATGGTATTGATTGGATCCATTCCTGCATTTTCAGCAATTGTAAGTGGAATTATTTCAAGAGCTTCAGCATATTTTTTGATTGCAAGTTGTTCTCTTCCTTCGAATCTATCAGCCCATTCCTTTAGATGAGAAGCCAAGTATTCTTCTGGGGCTCCACCTCCAGCTACAACTGCTGGTTTTTCTATTACGTCTTTTACAACCATGAGTGAATCATGCATTGATCTATCAACTTCATCTACTACTCTTTGAGAACCTCCTCTGAGCAACAATGTAATGGCTTTTGGATTCTTGCAACCTTCGATGAAGACCCATTTGTCTGTCTCTACTTTTCTCTGTTCAACAAGTTCTGCTGCACCCAAGTCCTTTGGAATCATATCATCGATATTACTACTAATTCTACCTCCAGTTGCTTTGGCAAGTTTTGTCATATCACTTTCTTTTACTCTTCTGACTGAAAGTATGCCTTGTTTAGCGAGATAATGTTGTGCAATGTCATCTATTCCCTTTTGACAAATCAGTACATTTGCACCAATTTGATGAATCTTGTCTACCATAGATTTTAGCATTCTATTTTCCTCTTCGAGGAACATCTGCATCTGAGTAGGATCACTAATTCTAATTTCTGCACTCATCTCAGTTTTTTCTATTTCTAGAGCTGAATTTAGTAATGCAATTTTTGCTTTTTCTATTTTAGTTGGCATACCACTATGAACAACTTCTTTGTCAAGTACTATGCCTTTGATAAACTGAGTATTTCTAATAGAGCCACCTGCTTTCTTTTCCACTTTTATGTTATCTAGATCCACTCTATGTCCATCTGCTTCTTTTTCTACAACCTGTAGAATTGAATCTACTACAAGTTTGGATAACATATCACTATCTTCTGAGATAAGCTTTGATTGCATGCTAGTCTTTGCAATTTTAAGTAGAATTTCCTTTTCGTTTGGACTTACTTGCTTTGCCATTTCTGTAAGAAGTAAGAGTGCTTTTTCTGCTGCTGCCTGATAGCCTTCAATAATTACTGTAGCGTGAACATCTTTGTCTAAAAGTTCTTCTGCTTTTGCTAAAAGGGCACCGCCAAATACTACAGATGATGTTGTTCCATCACCTACTTCATTATCAACAGCTTTTGAAATTTCAACCATCATTTTTGCAGCTGGATGTTGTACATCAATTTCTTTTAGAATGGTAGCACCATCATTTGTAATTGTAACGTCACCTAAAGAATCAACAAGCATTTTATCCATTCCTCGTGGGCCAAGACTAGTTCTTACAAGTTCTGCAACTAACTTTGCTGCAGCAATGTTGTTCTTTTGTGCATCTCTACCCTTTTGTTGTAATGCACTTTCTTTTAATACTAAAACAGGTCCTTGTGGTGTTTGTTGAATAGATGCCAAAATTAATCCCTAGTTCGTGTAATTAGTTGCCCCTTTTAATACTTTATCGATTCAGGTTTAAGATCTTCAGATATCTTCTATTTTTTACGTCTACAACACCAGTGTGTAAGATTCTGATCTCAGGCAATGCAAGAAATGGTAAGAAAAGAGGTATGAGATGAGGATTTTTAAATTTACACCCAGTTTCTAAGATCTTAGAATCTATACCAGAATACTCGTCTAATGTTTTTTCAAAAGATAATGTGGATATAAGACCAGCAAGTGGTAATGAGAATTTACTTAGAACATTGCCATTTTTAGCTACCAGCATTCCTCCTTGCATTTTAGTCAAATTATTTGCAACAAAAGCCATGTCTTTTTCATTTGAACCAATAATTATCATATCATTTTCATGAAAACTCTGTGTACACCCAAATGCTCCAATGTCAGCACCAAAATTTCTCAAAAATGCTACAGTTTTTTTTCCAGTGCCATATGTTCTATCGATAGCAGCTACCTTCCACACATCTTTATCGTATGATGCCATCACATTACCATTCTTTACTTGGAGCTCCTCCTGATCCATTTTTGTTATTATTTCAGTGTCAAGTTTGATAACCAATGCTTGCGCAGAGTTTTCTTTACTTTGTATAACAAAGTCTTTTTCTCTAAACTTTGTTCCTGTTTTTACAGTTTTTCTCATCCAACCTGGAATCACGGTTTTGGGTATGTCTATTACAAGGCTATTATGAGCCACCATCAATTTTCCACCTACAAAGACTTTGCTTGGCTTGAACTTTTCCAAGTCATCAAAAACAAGAATATCAGCTAGCTTACCAGGGGCAATTGCGCCACGATCTTTACCCATACCATAATACTCAAAAGAATTTTTTGATGCAATTGTTATAGCATCTATTGGTTCCATGCCAACAGAGATAGCTTTTCGTATACAATGATCAATCATCCCATATTCAACAAGGTCCTTTGGAGTAACCCCATCGGTACAAAACATTAGTCTATCAAGATAGGTCTTATGAGAGAGTATGCTAGGTAGAATTTTATCAAGATCTCGTCTTATAGAACCTTCTCTCATCATAACCCACATTCCAAGTCTTAATCTTTCCAAGACTTGATCATAGTCAATTGGTTCATGACATGAGAAAATTCCAGAGGCGATGTAGGCATTTAGTTTTTTATCACTTGCACCAGCTGTATGACCATTTATGGTGCCATTATTTTTTAAAACATTAGATATACTTTCAATAGTTTTAGGATCTCTTGTTGTAACTTTGGTCCAAGAAAACACTTCTCCTAGACCAACTACATTTTCCAAGTCTAGTCCTTTTTTCTCTTCTTTTTTGGTGAATGTTCTTGCGTGACTGAATTTTCTATCAACTGGCAATCCTCCCGGAATTACATGATAAACCCTGATTGGTAGACTCTGCGTCATTTTAACAAATTCCTTGAACCCTTTGTAACCGCAAACACTTACAACATCAATTGGGTCTGAAAATAAAGTCGTAGTACCTGACAAAAGCGATTTCTTTGCAAGTTCAGATGGAAGGATATACTGATCTATGTGTGTATGAGGATCAACAAATCCCGGTGTGATGTATTTGTCCTGTAAATCAATGACTCCAGTTTTTTCTCCAACAGTGTGAGATGCATCTTTTCCCACATATGCAATCCTGTCTTTTTTTATTGCTACATGAATTTGAGGTATAATTTCTCTAGAATAGACGTTAACCAGCCTACAATTTTTCAATACAATATCTGCCTTGTTTTCACCCATAGCTACTGCATTGAGTGATAAAATCATGGAGGCAAGTGAGCTGGCCTTCATAGAAGAGATACACCTAAGAGACTATTAAAGCGATGTTTAAATTACGGTCAACGCAGCTCATTTTTTATGAATATGCCGAAGGAGATGAATAGGTATTGTCCTAAATGCAAGAAGCATACATTGCAGAAAGTCTCCATATACAAGGCAGGAAAGAGAAGAGGTTCTGCCATAGGTGAAAGAAGACACGCTGAAGATAAGAAAGGTTATGGTGGTCAGAAATTCCCTAAATTAGCAAAGCCAGCAAAGACTACTAAGAAGATTACTCCTATTATGACATGTCCAGAATGCAAGAAAAAGTGGAATACGCATGGAATAAGACTAAGAAAATTGGAGCTAGTTGCATAATGAAGAGAGCACATATTTGGATACCAAAACCAGGTAGCAAATTCCAAAGAGTACAATGTAAAGAATGCGGAGAAGAGAGCGTTGTTTACTCACATGTTTCTTCAATAGTCACATGCAAGGCTTGTGGTAATACTTTAGCAGAGCCAACTGGTTCCATATGCAAACCAAATGGAAAAATTTTAGGTAGCGCAGATTAGATCATAATCCTTTTTCGTATTCAAATTAGTAGCTATTCTTTTATCATCAAGAATTACGTATGATTCTTTCACATATTGCATATGTTTTATCAGTTTAGGATCAATAATTGATATTCCAGTATAAGCATATTCTTCATCATTGTAATTAACAAAAAATTCTGCTTCAAATCCAAGAGATTGAAGAAAACTTTTTCTTACCAATATGCTTGTCCATGCATTTTTTTCATTTACTAATTTTATAATTTTTTGGATTATTTGGGAATCTAAAAGTGGCATGTCACCAGAGGCAACAAAAATTAATTCGTCAAACTTGAGAATAGATTCACCCAGATCATGAACATATCCATTCCCCTTTGTTTCCAGCATATCAACTTCCATTCTAGAAACAAATTCACGTGTCTTTGGTGCATTATTACTTGTAACACATACTATCTTTGAAAAAATTTTTGAATTTTTAAAAGCATCAAG
>JANXYF010000135.1 GCA_025350175.1 Nitrosopumilales archaeon
AGTGCATAAAAGAATGTTAAATGATTTAAAGAGGTATACCAAGTTTTTTGCTGTAGGGTCCAGTGCTCCTAAAAAAGAATGGGCTTCCTCTGAATATACTAAATTGATGAAAAAATCAGGAGTAAAAACAAAACAAATGTCATCTCCTTTGACACTAGAACTAGCAAAGATAGTGGTAGATACTTCATACTATGGCTGGCTGATAAATTATGCTCAGCTTAGTAATATGATCGCCATACAACACAACGTGAATTATGATGAAATGTGGTCATTTTCAGATGAAATCCACAAATTCTTGGGAAACAGACCAAAGATGTTTCCTGGCTTTATTGGAGGTCATTGTGTTATTCCTAACCTAGACCTAATTCATAATCAGACACTTGATCTGATAAAAGAAATCAACAGCACATATGCAAAAAAGGTAAAAAATGTAAAATCAATTGTAAAAAAATACAAAAAGTAAAAATCAAATACTGAGAAGAATATTTTTCATAATTGATGTGTTAACTCACTCTGGATGTGAATTACACAAAATCTCTGTTACAATAAATTTAACACATCAGCATTTATGATAATTTCTTGATAAAATCAATAGACTTGGTAGGTGACGGGTCTATCTTTGACAGAGCAGCAAGATATATCGTAGAATAATCAAGAACATAGATCAAATTGATCAACTTGGAAATTATGGAACCTTTCACAGAGTATACTTCTCTATAATCAATCTTATTTATCTCAAAATATTTTTTAATAATTTTCCATCTCTGTTTAGTTTTGATATAGTCATCTGATCCCTCGAGTAAAATTGGTTGTACCTTGTCTTTTTTCTCCCATGATACTATGTTATTATGGCCTGCCTCTATGATGTCTTCAATCATGGCATGTCTTTTTGCATTTTCATGAAGTGAGTTCTTGAATCTTACTGCGGCAGATTGGAGACCAAAAGGGTAATAGATAATTGGAATTCCTGAAATCCATTCTGCTAATTCCAAAGCTGGATTGTTTTTATCAAGATTCTCTGATGAAATAATTCTACCCGTCTTTTCAAGTTCTCTTATGGATTCTACAATATCTTTTTCTTTTAAAGGCAGTACAGGTCCAAGTACTTTTAAAATAGTATACAAAAATCCTGGAAAAGATGCTCTGGGAGAGTGAGTCTTAGGAACAACTCTGTGTTCAATCTTGTGCTTTTGACAATAGTCATGCATCTTTCTTCCTGAAGAAAAAGCAACCAACTTGCATTTGGTTTTTCTTGCAGTTTCTAGAACAGACAAGGTCTCTGCAGTATTTCCAGATATACTTGTGGTGATAACCAGTGTTTTCGAATCTACGGTATTTGGAAGATGATATCCTTTTACTACTGCGACATGAATATTTGTCTTTGAAAGAATTGATGATATTATATCCCCTATTGTTCCCGAGCCACCCATGCCTGAAAATACTATATGATCTATATTGTCAAAATCTACAACATCTTGAGAAGATGAATATGATTCTCTTGCAATGCTGGGCCATTGATCATAGACCTTGTACATACCAGAAACGTCATACTTCTTCAAGGTACTAAGATTTAGCAACTATTGAATTGGATATTGATTGCAATATAATGTTTAATGGTATAACGTTGCAACGATTATAAAAAACCCATAATTTGAGAACTAGTGTTGAAAGATCAAACCAAGATTCACTCTAGCTTGCGTACAGTTGAATGGAAGAACAATACGGTAATAATGATAGATCAAACAAAACTCCCTAACAAACTTGAATATGTAAAATTCAAGGATTATAGAAGGGTGGCACAAGCCATAAAGGATCTTGTGATACGAGGAGCGCCAGCTATTGGAGTTGCCGGAGCTTTTGGTCTGGCTCTTGCATCACTTCAAAGCAAGGCAAAGACCAAGGAAAAATTACTTGAAGATCTAGAAGAAGCTAGAAAAGTACTTTATGAAACACGTCCCACAGCTGTTAATCTTGCATGGGGGCTAGAAAAAATAATGCAAGTAGCAAGTAAAGGAAATGATGTCAATGAAATCAAGAAAACAGTTGTCGACACTGCCCAGAAAATGGCAGTTGAAGATGTAGAAATTAATATGAGAATAGGAAAATTTGGCTCAGAATTGTTTGCAAATAATGATACTATAATGACTCATTGCAATGCAGGGGCGCTTGCCACTGTAGGATATGGAACTGCATTGGGTGTTATTCGTGCAACTAGAGATAGTGGGAAGAGCATCAAGGTTATAGCTACTGAAACAAGACCAGTAATGCAAGGATCGCGTCTTACTGCTTTTGAATTAAAACATGACAATATCGACGTTAGCCTGATTCCTGATACTGCAGTAGGTTATGCAATGTCAAAGGGACTAGTGAATAAAGTTGTAGTGGGTGCAGACCGAATCCTAAGCACTGGTCACGTGTATAATAAAATCGGCACTTATCAAGTTGCTACAATGGCAAAACAACACAATATTCCATTTTATGTAGCGGCTCCACTTTCTACATTTGATCTAAATAGTAAACCCGATGATATCATAATCGAACAAAGAAAGGCAAGCGAGGTTACAGGAGTTGCAGGAAAAAAAACTGCTCCAGATGGCATCAATGTAATCAACCCTGCATTTGATATGACTCCTCCTGAACTGATAACTGGAATTATCACCGAAGTAGGAGTTGCAATGCCCCCATTTGTAGAATCTATACGAAAATTATTTGAATCAAAGTTGTAAAGTATTTATTCTATTGTGGAAGCAAGTCAATTCATGACTGTTACATCTCAGCAAGTACTAGATTCGCTAAAGCAGTGCATGGATCCAGAAATTCCTATCAGTGTAGTTGACATGGGACTGATTTATGGTGTAACTGTAAAAGATGATAATAAAATAGATATCAAAATGACAATGACTACAAGAGGATGCCCATTACACGCAACATTAGTTAGTGATGTTAAAAGATATGTTACTAAAGTTCCAGGCGTGACTGGAGTTGATGTTGAAATTGTATGGGAGCCTGCATGGACGCCAGAGAAAATGTCTGAGGAAGGTAAAAAAATGATAAATTATGGCAACCAAAAAACCATAGCCCCAATAAACTATGAAATTGCAATGCCTCAAGGTATAGGCTCTCTAGTAAAACAAGAGGATGGCTCACTTGTCTTAATGAACGAAAACCAACAGGGATTTATGATTAATCAAGCAATTGTAGAATTTTGGAAATTATGTAATGGACAAAGAAAGATAACTGAATTGGTTGATGCGTTTTCACAACAACTTGGTTTGCAAAGAGGACAAATGGAAAAAGAGGTCTTACAATTAATTCAACAACTACGAGATGGTGGACTAATTATAATAAAAGAGCCTGAAGTATCTAACGTACAATTCAAAAAATAAACTAAATTTCTTTAATCTCTGTTATTGTGCCTTGAACAGAATCCATTTTCACAATTGCCCTTTTTTCTCCAAATCCTAATGCCACGTACCAGTCTCCACTGTCAACATCAAATTTTGTCTCTAGTGTCTTGATATCATCTGGCTTGGCGCCATATTTCTGAACAATTCCAGATACTGCTACTGGTATTGCTTCCTTTTCT
>JANXYF010000138.1 GCA_025350175.1 Nitrosopumilales archaeon
GGCATGTACACGACTCTGACTAAATTTTACAATAAATACGTTTCTTGTTTCATCATTTATGATCCGAAGAGATAATAAGGAATTTCATAAGGAATCGTCTTACCAGATGATAGAGGATTTGGAACCTACGATCACGCGTCAAGTTGTATCTCAATTGGAACAAATGGGAATTAGGCCTGCAAAGATACAGCAAAATTTACCTGTCAAGACCTTGATTGATCTAATTGAAGAAAAGAATGAAGGAATTCTTACTGCAAATGGGGCTATAGCCGTAAAAACTGGCAAATATACGGGAAGGTCTCCAGATGATCGTTTTATAGTAGATGATGAACAAACTCACAATACTGTTGATTGGGGTAAAATCAATCACCCATTTCCAGAAGATAAATTCGATAAAATATTTGAAAAGATAAAAAAATACATCGATGACAAAGAAATTTTCATCTTTGATGGATTTGTAGGAGCAGACCATGATCATAGATTAGCAATTAGAATCATAACTGACCATCCATGGCAGAGTCTGTTTGTAAGACAACTCTTCATTAGACCAACTGTATCAGAACTTGAAGCGCATAATCCGAAGTATACAGTTATTGCATTAAATGATTTCAAGGCAATCCCTGAAATAGATGGCACAAGAAGTGATGCATTCATTCTTCTTAATTATACAAAGAAAGTTGTTTTAATTGGAGCTACATCATATGCTGGAGAAATTAAGAAAGCTATGTTTTCAGTAATGAATTACATTTTACCATCACGCGGTATATTTCCAATGCACTGTTCTGCTAACATTGGAAAGAATGGTGACACAGCTTTATTCTTTGGTCTTTCAGGTACTGGAAAGACTACACTATCTGCAGATTCAAATCGTAATCTAATAGGTGACGATGAACATGGTTGGTCCGATAAAGGAGTTTTTAATTTTGAAGGCGGGTGCTATGCAAAGTGCATAAACCTCAACAAAGAAGCTGAGCCACAAATCTGGGATGCAATAAGATCTGGAGCAGTTCTAGAAAATGTTGTAGTTGACAAAAGTACCATGATGCCAAATTTCCATGATGGAAGTATCACAGAAAATACCCGAGCAGCTTACCCACTTGATTACATTCCTGGCTCAGTAATACCAAGTCTTGGAGGAAATCCACAAGTCATAGTATTTCTCACTGCAGACGCATTTGGTGTATTACCACCTATAGCTAGACTGACAAAAGAGGGATCTATGTATCATTTTATGTCTGGATATACAAGTAAACTTGCAGGTACGGAAAGAGGAATTACTGAACCAAAAGCAACCTTCTCAGAATGCTTTGGCGCTCCTTTTATGTCAAGGCATGCATCAGTTTATGCAAAATTACTAGGTGAAAAAATTACAAAACACAAGACAGTTGTTTATTTGATAAATACTGGTTGGTCAGGTGGACCATATGGAATTGGAAAGAGAATGAACATTCATTATACTAGAAGTATGGTCACAGCTGCACTTTCTGGGCAGTTAGATAAAGTAGATTATAGACACGATTCGGTCTTCAACTTGGATGTTCCAACCACCTGTCCAGATGTTCCATCTGATGTGTTGAATCCAAGAAATACTTGGTCTGACAAAGATGCTTATGATGTCTCTGCAAAGAAACTAGCACAAATGTTTGTAGATAACTTTAAAAAATTTGGTAATGTTTCTTCAGAAATACAAGCTGCTGGACCGCATACCTAATTCTATCTACGTCTTACTGTTGCTCCAACTATGACTGCAATAATTAAAATTGAGGAAATTATTATTACTTGTTTAAATTTGATGTGTAGAAGATCTTCAAAATCTATATTTTCTGAAACCTGATTTACCATCAATGTTTGATATGCATGATCAGTTTGATTTCCTACCTTAATGTCTGCTTGAATCCAATACTCGCCTGTACTATGAACAGATAAAGTTCTAATATTGTTTGGAGTAATTGCGGTTATTTTTACGTCATGTGAACCAGACCTGATAAGAGAAATCTTTGCATATGACCATTTTTCAGGATAATCTATTGAAAAATTAATCTGTCCATTTTTTTGATTTGCCTCTAATGTTCCCTTTGTTAAATGAATGAGAACAGGAATTCGATACAAAGTTTTTGAATCATCAACAATTATGAATCCATCATAATTGCCTATCTTTTTTGTGTTATCTGTAATCTGGGCATTTATTGTATTGTTATTTACGTAATAATTGAAAGCAAGACTTGCTTCTCTGGATGAAAATTGCACTTTTAATTTTGGCATGGGCGAATCACTAATTGAACGTAATTTCAAAGTCTTAGTTTCGTTAGGATGGTCATAAGACAGATTGTAGATTAGACTATGAGGCATAATTATCAAATTTGCAGATTCTGCTCTTGTGATGTTTAATCTTCCACTACCGGCTACTTCGATTGGAAGTGTATTGCCATAAGCGTCTGTAACAGGATCAGTTGTTGTTGTTATGAGAGATGTTATAGATAGTGGATCCAAATTAGGATATTTTTGTAATAATATGGCAACAGCGCCAGTAACATGTGGAGCAGCTATACTAGTTCCACTTGTCACATTGTATTTTCCTCCAAGTGTTGTAGTGTTTACAAAAACTCCTGGTGCAACAAGATCAGGCTTTACATAAAAAACTGAAACTGGTCCGCGTGAACTAAAAGGTGCTACAAAATCTGGGTGATAAAATATGTTAAAGCGACCTACTATATTATCACTCAATGTCGATTTTAATTTAAGTCCGTCTTCGCCTGATATGGAAATAACTGGAATTCTTGGATGATAATCTCTAGTAGAATTAGGTCCTATGAGCTCGCCAAAAAAAATTCCGTTTTTATTGTTGAATACTACTAATCCTATTGCGCCATGATCTGCAGCATTTTTCTCTTTTTCTGAAAAAAATACTTTCTCACCTTTTGTATCACTACCTCTCTGCTCAAGCAATATGGAACCTTTAACATCGAGATTTTCAAGATCCTTTGTTCTTCCATATCCACCGTAAATTATCTTGCCCTCAATAGGATTTTGTAAAGAATTTACACCAAGCATTGGTATGGCATCATACTGTTTATTTTCAATCTCAAAAGTTGATACAAGACTTGATGTTATGTTGTTATATGAAGCGCCAACTGTTATTACATTAAAATCTCTTCCTGGACTTCCAATAGTTTGATTATCTGGTCCATTGTTTCCTGCTGCAGATACGATCACAATTCCTTTTTTTACTGCCTCATCTACTGCATTTTCTAATCCATCATTAGTTCTGTTTACTCCCAGACTGATGTTTATCACATTCATCTTGTCATCTATTGCCTGGGAAATAGCTTGAATGATGTATTCTGAGGAAACAGCTTCTCCTGTAGATGATACCTTGTATGCAAATAACTGGGATTTTGGAGCCATTCCAGAAAAATTCCCATTGGCCCCAACTATGCCAGCAACTTCGGTACCGTGACCATTAGTATCTAATGGTTTTTCACTTGTGTTAACATAGTTGTATCCACCAAAAACTTTTCCTAAAGAACCATAACCACGTAAATCGGGATGATTGAAATCAATCCCAGTATCTATTATGCCCACTTTTACTCCTTGACCGTTTAACCCATGTTGCCTTGGAGTTTGAACTCCGACCAATTGTATACTCTTTGAAAGAATACTTTGCTCATCTTCAATAGATTCGGAAATAAAATATGAAATGCATAACACAACAGCAAGAGAAAAAATTAACGATTTCTCTATCACGTGGTATCTGCATTAAGACCAGATAAAATGCATTTGCAACCAAAGCCATAAATTACAAGAAAAACTTGTAACACTTATGGCAAAATATGAACTTCCAAAAGTACCATATTCGTACGATTCTTTGGAACCGCACATTGATGCCAGAACAATGGAAATTCATCACACAAAACATCATCAAGCATATACTGATGGCTTGAACAATGCATTGGCAAATCTAAGCCCAGAACTACAAAACATGGAACTAAGCAAGTTACTTTCAGACTTGACTCAAGTTCCAGAAAATGTACGAGGGGCAGTGAATTTTCATGGAGGAGGTTATGAGAACCATGCTCTATTCTGGAATAATATGAAACCAAGCGGTGGTGGAAAACCGGGAGGTAGCTTAGAAGAAGCTATCAATTCTGTGTTTGGAAACTTTGATGGTTTCAAAGAAAAATTCGTAAAGGATACAATTGCTATTCAAGGAAGTGGTTGGGGTTGGTTAACCTACAATCAGCAGACAAAGAAAGTCGAGTTTACCACAATGCCAAATCAGACAAGTCCACGTACCAAAGGTTTGATCCCGTTAATGGGATTGGATGTTTGGGAGCACGCATATTATCTGAAATACCAAAACCGACGTGCAGATTATGTAAATGCTTGGTGGAATGTAATAAACTGGGACGAAGTAGACGCAAGACTTTCAAAGATAAAAGCATAATTCCTTCTTCTTTTTGTTTTATCCTATATTTTCAGAATGAATTTATAGTCATTAAGAGAATTTTTTGCAAATGAGTGAAGAACATGCTCAAGCCTTATTGCAGCAGATGCAATCTCTAGAAGCTTATCTAAGTGATTTGTTACAACGAGAAGAAACAGTAATGAGACTTTTACAAGAGGCGACAAATGCAGTTGAATCCATGAAAATACTAACAGGTAATGCTGAATATGAGACTCTAGTACCTGTGGGTTTGGGAGTTTATGTCAAAGCAAAAATAAATCCTGATCAAAAAATGATTGTAAATATAGGCGCAGGTGCGTCAATGGAACAAAACAAAGAATCTGCAATAAATTACATGGAATCCAGGATTAAGGAACTCGAAATGGTACTACAACAATTATCATCACAACGACATGAAGTTTCCATGAAACTTGAACAGGGACAACATGAGATGAACAACCTTATGCAATCAAATCGTAGTCCTCCGCAATAAGGCAGTACATTATGTTTGAAAAACTACGAAATGCATTTTCTGTAGCAGTTAAAAGTTTTGGAGATAAGGAACTAAAAGAAAAAGATATTGACGAAGTTTTATTTGAACTTGAAGTTGCATTACTTGAATCTGATGTTGCAACAGAAGTTATTGATGCATTAAAAGATGATTTGAAAAAACAGTTAATCGGAACTACGGTTAACAAGGACAAGATTGCTGAAGTTGTAAAACAAGAGCTTCGAAAGAGTATTTCAAATATGTTTGATGTGGCAGGTACTGTTGATATTTTATCTAACATTCAAAAAAAGAAGGACATGGGAGAACCATACATTATCTCATTTATGGGTATTAATGGAACTGGGAAAACCACCACAATAGCAAAGATTGCAAATCTTTTACGGGAGAACAAATTTTCCGTTGTGATTGCTGCAGCAGATACTTTCAGAGCAGGTGCAATTGAACAGATAGTAGAACATGGAAAAAGATTGAACATTAAAGTTATTTCGCAAAACTATGGTTCAGATCCAGCTGCAGTGGCTCGAGACGCAGTACTTTATTCAAAATCTCATAAAATGGATTGCATACTAATTGATACAGCTGGAAGAATGCAAACTAGTAAAAATTTGATGGATCAAATATCTAAAATTAACAAAGTGGTAAACCCTGATCTTAAATTATTTGTAGGTGATTCATTAGCCGGCAACGATACTGTAAGTCAAGCAAGAGAATTTTATAATTATACAAAGTTTGATGGGGCAATACTTACAAAAAGTGATGCAGATGCACGTGGTGGAGCTGCAATATCTATCGTTAAAGTAACATCTAGCCCAATTCTTTACCTCGGTATTGGACAAGAGTATAAAGATCTGAAATCTTTTGATAAAGACATATTTTTAGAAACTCTCTTTGGTCCCGAGGAAATTATTGAAGGTGTTCAGAAAAAAATCTTGGAACCTAAAGTTGAACTAAAACCAGAACCTAAAGTTGAACTAAAACCAGAAATCATTATTGATAAGAAACAGGAAAAACAAATTTTAGAAGAAGATCCGTTTGCAGGAATATCAACAAAAGATATTGAAAAGTATTCTGACTTCTTTGATGTATCTCCTCCTGAAAATGATGATCAAGCAAGAAAACTTGCATCAAATATTAAAAAATGGATCTCTGAAGGACGACCAAAAAAACAAGAACCACAAGTTGAGTTAAAAACTATGAAAGAAGAAATTGAAGAAATGGAAGATGAAAAACCTAAGAAGAAGCGTTCTTTATTTGGATGGGGGAAGAAATGAAAGCAAAAACAAAAGATCTACTAACGCTAAATGAGTTGAAAAAATATGAATTGTTGGAAATAATCGAAAATGCCATCAAACTAAAAAAAGATCTTAAAAAAGGAATTTCAAAACCACTGTTAAAAAATAAAACACTTGCTATGATTTTTCAGAAACCATCTACCAGAACAAGAGTCAGCTTCGAAACTGGAATGTTTCAGATGGGCGGGCATGCTCTCAATTTGTCCGCAGATGATCTTCAACTAAAAAGAGGAGAGACAATAGAAGATACTGCTAAGACGCTCTCGAGATATGTTGATTTGATAATGGCTAGGGTGTACTCCCATGATGAAGTAGAAATATTGGCCAAAAATGCTTCCATACCTGTAATAAATGGACTCTCTGATTCATTTCATCCATGTCAAATCTTGGCAGATCTTATGACAATTAAAGAGAAAAAGAAAAAACTTAACGGATTAAAAATTGCGTGGATTGGAGATGGAAATAATGTTTGTAATTCTATGATTTATGGATGCGCAAAAGTATCTATTGATATCAACATTGCAACTCCTAAAGGTTATGAGCCAAATCTGAATATAATCAAAGAATCAAAAAAATTCATTGATATTCAGTTGCTTAGTAACCCAGAACTGGCGGTAAAGAATGCTGATGTCGTGGTGACTGATACCTTTGTTTCAATTCATCATCAAGCAACGGATAGAGCAAAAGATTTTCTACCACGTTTTCAAGTAAACTCAAATTTAATGAAAAAAGCAAATCATGATGCAATTTTCTTGCACTGTCTTCCCGCAAAAAGAGGTCAAGAGGTTACAAGTGAGATACTTGATGGTCCACAATCAGTAATTTGGGATGAAGCGGAAAATAGACTTCATGTACAAAAGGCACTAATGGCTTTCCTACTACAAGTCTAACGTTTATAAGAGCTTCACCAAAATTTTTTGTAAATAGGATTAATACATATGGCATATTCACAAATATTACGTAGATCTCGGGACGAGAAGACCAACTACAAAAAGAGAAGACATCTCTTGATGGGTAGACGAGACTTTATCACAGTTCAGATATCAAACGAAAACACACTGGTACAAATTCATAAACCAGAAATGGCTGGTGATAAAGTTCTTTCATCAGCTCATTCCAGATCACTTATCAATAAAGGTTGGAAGGGATCAAGAAAGAGTATACCTGCAGCATATCTCACTGGTTATCTTGCAGGTAAGAAAGCACTTGCAAGTGGAGTCAAGAGTGCAGTACTTTATACTGGAACTAGAAAATATACACAAAGAATTGCTGCCGCATTGAAAGGAATAATAGATGCTGGACTAGATGTCCCCGCAGACGCAGAAACTTTTCCATCTGAAGAGAGGATTAGTGGTAAGCATCTTAAAGTTGCAAATGAGATCGACAAAGTAAGATCTGCGATTGATAGTGAGGTTAAATCTAAATGAGTAGAACAGAACAAAGACCAAGACCACCAAGAAGAGAACCAGAACAGGTTTGGGTTCCAAGGACCAAATTGGGAACACTAGTTGCAACTGAAAAGATTACAACGATGAAAGAAATTTATGAAAATGGTTATCGAATTCAAGAGGCTGGAATAATTAAAAAATTATTGCCAGGAATTAAAACAGAAGTAATTGATGTTGGAATTGTTCAAAAACAAACGACCAACGGTGAATATACAAGATTTAAGGCACTTGTTGCAGCAGGTGATGAAAATGGTTGGCTAGGAATAGGTCAAGGAAAATCAAAACAGATGAGAATTGCAATTGAAAAAGCAACAAATCAAGCTTATCTTAATGTCAGTCCAGTAAAACTTGGTTGTGGAAGTTGGGAGTGTAGATGTGAACAACCACATTCAGTCCCATTCAAAATCAGGGGTAGAGGTGGAAGTGTTACTATAGAAGTTATTCCAGGACCAAGAGGTCTAGGACTTGTAGCAGGTGGAAATATTAGAAATCTCTTGAAATTAGCAGGTTTGAAGGATGCTTGGACAAAAAGTACCGGGTCAACAAACACCATGACATCTACATCAAGAGCTGTTTTGGATTGTTTGAGACAAACATTTAGTCAGGGTTGAATGAAGATGGGTAAAGCTTTCTTAATAGTTAGAATGAAAGGAACCGTTAATGTTCCTTATTGGGCTGACACTACGATGGATCTTCTACACTTGGATAAAAGATTCCGCGCTACAATAATTCCAGAAAAAGATAATACAAAAGGCATGCTTGACAAGATTAAACATTACGTCTCGTGGCAGGAAATTGATGTACAAACCACCAAAGAGCTATTGGAGAAAAAGGCACGTAAAGGAGGTTATAAAAAAATTACTCCGGAAGATATGACAAAATTAGGATTCAAAAATACTGATGAACTTGCAAAATCAATTGCAGAGGGCACTGCTACATTATCTAAATTAAAACCGCTTAAACCATGGTTTGCATTATCGCCACCAAAACATGGATTCAAACGAAATACAAAGAAGATGTATGGCGAAGGGGGAGTCCTTGGCAGTCATAAAGAACTCTTAGCACAAGTGAGGTTAATGATGTAAAATGCCAACAAGATTAAGAAAGACAAGAAAATACCGAGGAAGCAGACACTGTGGTTGGGGACAAATTGCTCAACACAGAGCAAGTGGCCATAAAGGAGGACTTGGCCAATCAGGTTTGCATAAACATCATTTCATAAGAATGCTAATGACTGATCCAAAACATTTTGGTCATGATTCTACTCATCCACCACATCCAAATCTAGTTCGAAAATGGGCTAGTATAAGAGATCTAGATGATATCTTTGCAAAATTTGGAAAACAGGAAGGCGGCAAGAAACTGATAGACCTTACTGAACTAGGCTATGATAAGCTGTTAGGAGGAGGACAGACTAAGAATGCTTATGTTGTTAAGGTGGAAAAATTCTCTGCTTCTGCCGAAGAAAAAATAAAACAATCTGGTGGAGAGGTGCAAGCAGTAGCGTGACAGCAGAAGAAGGCAAGTCATCTGGCGGTTTTTTAAAAACTATTATCTCAAAAGCTGAAGTTTACATTCCACAAGTACCAAAGCCCAAAAAGAAAATCCCATTACAAGTCCGTTTGATGTGGTGTGGAGTAGCATTATTTATTTACATGATCATGGGACAAACTCCTCTTTATGGAGCATCAACACCATCCTTTGATTTTCTTGCATTTGCCAGAGTAATTTTTGCTTCGCAACAGGGTACATTGATAGAACTTGGAATTGGACCTATTGTTACTGCTGGACTTTTAATGCAACTTCTAAAAGGTTCTGAGATATTTCATCTTGATTTCAAGAAACCAGAGGATAGAGAATTATATCAAACAGCCACCAAGATTGTCACTTACATAGTAATCATTGCTGAATCATCGTTGTATGGTATGGCAGTTTATGGACCTAGGATGCCTAACCATGAAGCTATCTTCATTCTGATAGGACAGTTGATTGGAGCATCCGTGATAATCATGCTACTCGATGAATTGGTACAAAAGGGATGGGGACTTGGAAGTGGAATTAGTTTGTTTATTGCTGCAGGTGTAGCTCAACAAGTAATTTGGAGTTTATTCAGTCCAGTTCCTGCAGGAGATGGAGGTCCAGTAGGTGTATTTGCAAATATTATACATGGTGCAATTAATCATGATTTTACTAATCTATTCTTCCGGTCTAACCAATTACCTGGTATATTTGGTCTATTCATAACAGCCGGAGTCTTACTGATTCTTGTATATACTCAGGGAATCAAGATAGAAATACCAATCGTATCTACCAAATACAGAGGATTCTCAGCGGTATATCCAATCAAGTTAATGTATGTCTCAAACATTCCCGTAATTTTGGCTTCTGCCCTTACTGCTAACGCAGTGTTTATGGGACAAATCATGTGGGCCAACTTTAACCCCCGAAATGCAAACCCATTCCTGAATTTCTTAGGAATGTTTGATCCAACGTCGCCATCCACTCCAACAGGGGGTGTACTGTACTATGTAACTGCACCACGT
>JANXYF010000142.1 GCA_025350175.1 Nitrosopumilales archaeon
CATAACTATGCTAGTACAAGAGACACAGGATTTTGATATAAATAATTTTAGAAGCCTCAAATTAAAACTAGAACAACAACGTAGAGTCCTTAGCACATTAGACCAAGAGATTGGCGCAGTGAATAGAAACCTAACACTAAACAAAGAAGAGTCCCAGAAAATTTCTAAAATATTAATTGAATTACAAGATGTAAAGCATTATGTATCAAGTCTTGATACAATTCGAAGTCAAATTTACAACAGAGATGGACCTGTTGCCACAAGTCTTCGGTCATGGGCATTGAGTATGATATCTCAAAAGGCTTCAGAATATCTGTCTACATTTAACGTCAAGATTCAGAGAATATCACTTGAAGACAAGGCAAGAGATATTGGAATTACTTGTCATGCAGGAAATTCTGAATTAGATTTAGAATCACTAAGTGGAGGAGAAAAGGTAAGCGTCGCACTTGCACTGCGTCTTGGAATGGCTCACCTCATGGGGTCATCAAATTTGAATTTCATAATTCTTGATGAACCTACCACTCACTTGGACCAAGAGCGAAGAAAATCTCTTGTAAGCGTACTCTCACAGGCATTTGAATCAAACATTGACGCGATATCTCAATTTATAATAATTACACATGATTCAGAGATATTTGAAAACTCTAACATCGATGCAATTTATGATTTTAAATCAACGCCAGAAGGAACCATAGTTACACCGATTTAGCCGCCAGTAAGCTTGGCAAATTTTTCATTCTTGCAGAGATGTTCCATGAATTTCAAATTTGATAATGCAACAACTGCAGAATCTCTTACTTGTTCACTTGGATCTTCTAGTGCTTTTTGTAATGTCTCTTTTGCATCCTGAGAACCAATTACTCCCAGTGCAACAGCTGCCTCGTGTCTGACAAATAGGCTAGGATCATTCTTGGTTGCATCCTCTAATGGTTTTATTCCACTTCTCAAACACATCTGTCCTAGTGAAAATGCAGCTTCATGTCGAACCAACTCGTTAGGATCATTTTTTAAAACACTTGCAACATGTGGGACAACGTCTTCTCCTCCCATATCTACAAGAATACAAACAGTTCTACATCTTATCACAAAATCTTTGTTATCTAGCAAATCAACAAAGTATTCCTTGTCTTTTTTTTCATATCTTTCTTCCATTTCAGACAAGAGCTCAAGACGGTCTGCGGGAATAACTTCCATGCACGTGATTTTATTGTCGAATATTTAGAGGTTGTAAATGGGTCATTGCAGGAACAAAATCGACCCAAAATCGACCAATCAAAAAAGAAAGTGGGACATGTTGAACCTAAGAGATACCCTTTTTCCCAGATTAAAGATGACAAGATAAGGATTCATGGGAAGAAAGTCAAGAGAGAAAAAGTCTATTCATACATAAAAGATCGAATAGATGAAGGGATTACAAAAGTTTCAGTTCTTTCAGGACTATTAGGCAAATCGAGAAAACAAACCCGTCGTTATATTTATGACATGGCTAGTCTGGGATTAGTAAAAATTAATCCAGAAACCAGAATGCTTTCACAGGAAAGCCGATCAGAGTATGCATGGCTTTCAAAAGATAGTTTTGGGATGATACCAGAGATCTCAAAATGGATGGATGATTGTATTGCTCGAGAAGTAAAACCAAAAACAATGCGCCAATATTTGTCATTTGTAAAATACATTTGTAACAGAATAGATGTAAATCCAAAAGACATAGTATCCTCTAAAAAAGTCGCCATAGAGTTTTGGACTAGGTTCATAGTTGCACATAGAAAAGAAAGACCTGGATACTGGTACACATGGATTTCGTATTGCTTACAAAAATTTCATCGCAAGTCATGACATAATTTTTCTTCCTAGGATGGGCAAGACATATGGTCTATCATCAGCACATGACAATTACGGAATATATGCAGGAATTAGTCTCTCTTCTGACATCACATCAGACATAGGAAAGATGATTTTGGATGACGGGGATTTTGAACTTTATGTGTGGTGGAGAATTGGGCTACGAACGGGCGGAAGAAAGAATGCCATTGCCACAATGATATGGAGTAGGGTAAACTTTGATGAGAAAAACGATGACGGTTCTGAATCGTTCAAACTGGAACAACATGAGACAAAAGATCCACGAGGACAATACCACATAGGAGTAAATGGTGAATGGAAGGTAAAGTATCCTCCAATGGATCTAAAGAAACTTTTGCTAGAATGGAAGTCTAAATGTGAGAATCCTAAATTTTTGTGGTTTCGTGACGGTGGCTCTGATCTTGAAAATAGGATAAATGCAACAAGGGTTGGAATCACAATGTCAAAAAAACTGAGAACATATTATGAAAGAGTCAAAGACAGGGTTGATCCGCTTACCTATCAATACATGTGCAGGATGCCATCCCATCTAATGAGACATACTTTGGCACAACACATGAAAGATGCAGGAATGACAAATGAGGAGATTGCAGATGCGTTCGGCTGGCGTACTCCTGAGATAGTAGGAACTTGGTATACGAAGACTTCAGAAAAGAAGAAGAAAGAACTTGGTGTGAGATGTTCAAAAGTTATTTTTTAATTCGTGGGAGAAATTTCATTTTTGAAAAAGACAGTACTGTCATCAAATTTTTTTATACTGCAAGATTGGTACCAGATTTTTATTTCAGATTGAAAATCATTCCAATGCCTCAATCCTTCCCTTGTACTTCTCCCTGTAGAGCGACTTGCATGATGTGCAACAAAAGAATCTCTCTACGTTTGCAAACTTGAGCAGGCTCGGCTTGCCGTGAACTGGTCCTTTGCAATAGTCGCAGGAAATCTTCACAAGCATGCCTTTGTCGAGCTTGACCGGATGGCCCTTGATTGCTTTTTCTCGCACATGATCTAGCATCATACCGGTCTTTGTCTCAAGTTTTCCAAGATCCAGATCTGGCGTTACGGCCTTTATCAGACCGATATTGACCAGCCTTTCGTAACGAAGCTTCACTGTAGGGGCGCTCACATTGATCTCACGCGAGATCTGTCTGAACGACTTTCTACCATCCTTGATTAGAGACTCCAAGAGAGCAATGTCTATCTCATCTAATTTCAGCGGCATGGATACATTATATCCAGACTCATATCTATGTCATACACTTTACAATTGTAAAGTACCATAATTAAGTAAGCGCCTGTTGTACTATTCAGTGATACTAGGTGATGTGTAAAGTATGACCACGCAAGAGATCCAGACAAAGAGAACTGCGTTGAAGATAGGTGGAATGCATTGCGCAGGATGCGTCAATTCCATTCAGAATTATCTTATGGAGCTAAAAGGAGTAACAAAATGCGAAGTCAATCTGGCTGCAGAAAAAGCCACAGTTGAGTTTGATCCTCTATCAGTAAATCTTTCCACTATAGAAAAAGCAGTAGAAGAAGCCGGATACAAAGTAGTTTACGAAAAATTGTCAATCAAAATAGGTGGCATAACAGATGCCAGTGACGCAGACAAGTTAGAAAATAAACTAGGGCAGATTGAGGGCATAAGAAACGCTTCGGTGAATTTTGGTAATGGACAGGTCTTTGTGGAGTACAACTCGGCCCTTCTTTCACTTTCTGACATACGACAAACCATAAACAGAAGCGGATATCAAATACTGAGCGAAGATCTTTCTGCATCAGCAGAAGAGACGGAAGCAAGGAAGCTCAAAAAGCTGTTTCTGATTGGACTTGCATTTACGATTCCAGTAATGATTTTTGGTTATCCAGAATATTTGAAGTTCATTCCTCTGGCGGGAACTGCAGCTGCGGCATACATTGTATTTGTATGTGCTAGTGTGGTCCAGTTTGTAACCGGTAGCAGGTTCTATGTAGGGGCATACAGGATTGCAAAGATGAGATCTGCAAACATGGACACGCTTGTGATCACTGGAACCACCGCGGCATATCTCTTCAGTGTTTTCAATACATTTCCAACCCCAACATGGCATAACATCTACTATGATGCGGCCGCAGTTGTGGTCACATTCATAATTTTGGGAAAATATCTTGAGAACAAGACAAAGGGAAAGGCCTCGTCAATCATCAGAAAAATGTTGGAACTACAGCCAAAGACTGCTAGAGTGAAAAAAGACGGACAGGAGTTTGAGATATCCATAGAGATGCTCAGGCCTGGAGATGTGATTGTAGTAAGGCCTGGAGAAAAGATTCCGGTAGACAGCATAGTTCTTGAGGGACACTCTGCTGTAGACGAGTCTACTATTACGGGTGAATCGATGCCTGTAGAGAAAAAGCCCGGAGACGAAGTTATAGGAGGAACTGTCAACAAAGAAGGCGCTCTTGTAATAAGAGCTGTCAAGGTAGGAAACGATACCATGCTTGCCCAAATCGTAAAACTTGTGGAGGAAGCAATGGGAAGAAAACCGCCAATGCAGAGGCTTGTGGACAAATTTGCAGGATACTTTGCGTTTATCGTAATGGCAACTGCGCTTGCAACATTTCTGGCATGGTATTTTGTAAGCCCCGCAAACGCACATCTTGTTGCCACTGCTTTGATTCCATCAGTTGCAATACTTGTTGTAGCATGTCCATGTGCATTGGGATTGGCTACTCCCACCGCAGTGATGGTTGGCATGAGCAAAAGTGCACAAAATGGTGTGATCTTCAAAGGAGGAGAGGCGCTTGAGATGCTTGGTAAGATCAAGATAGCAGTATTTGACAAGACAGGTACGTTGACGCAAGGTACTCCACAAGTCACCAATCTTATAACACTAAAACATCTGGCAATAGCCTCTACTGGATCAAATATCTCTAACGACAACAAGATGCTTGAATTAGCAGCAATAGCTGAAAAAAACTCAGAGCATCCACTTGCAAAGTCAATAATACAAAAAACAAAAGAGCTTGGATTGCAAATCAACGAGCCAACAGAATTTTTTG
>JANXYF010000177.1 GCA_025350175.1 Nitrosopumilales archaeon
GATAACCCGACTATTAAGCCTGCGAGCACAAAAACTACCGGCCATTTGTGTTTTGTTACTATCTGCATTGGCGATTTAGAAATTGTCTCCAGCATCTTTGGATAGAGAAGTTTCTCATCTATAAAAGGCATTTTATCCTAAAATGTTTTTTTTATGATATCATGTCATGTTAGATCAAATATTTTGTAAAATTTTGGTATCATAGAATTTGAAAAAATTCTAAATAAAATTATTATACAACTTCTAAACTAAACCACCCATGACAGAAGCAGGCATAGAAATTTTCATTGCAACTGCAGTGACTCTTGCAATGACAATAGCAATTTACTTTGGTGAAAGAGCTCACAGGTATAATTTAGCAAAGAAAGGAAAAACCTGGGGAACCTACGGCTTTAGATACGAAGGCACAGGTCACGCCTAGAGTAAATCACTTTACCACATTTTTGTATTTTATCTACAATTAGATAGATTGATTTATTCACAAAAGATGCTTTAACAAATAATGCGAGAAAATCTCAAAGAAGAAGAGTACATCATTGCATCACTTCCTCAAATTTGGGGAATAGCGTTAGGGTTAAGCGGTTTTTTTCACAAGAATAAAGAAGGCATTCTAATTCTTACAAACAGAAACGTAATTTTTGTCCCACGTTACATATGGATAACTGGAAAAGAAAAGGAGAGATATTTTCTAGATGACAAGGCTAGCATAGGAAAGATGTCAGATTACAATGAATCAGATCTTGATGAGGATCTGACTGAGAATCCAAAATCTTGGATAATGTCATTAGATTCCATAACAGATGTTAGGAGCATAATAGCAAGAAATGTAAACTTCTTGCGAATAACATTTACAGAAAAAGGAAAAGAGAAAAAATATGATTTTGGAATTTCAAAAACGGTAACAAATTACCCTACTCGTCAACCTCTTGTTTTTAAAAATTTGGACTGGAGTTTGTGGGTAGGTTTGATAGTATCAAAACTAAAAAAACCATAGACTGTAGAACTATTTTTTCTCTCCAGCCTGTCTGAGCCTTTCTAGTGCCTGCGAAATGACAAAATCATAAACCGAGTCTTCTTTTTTTAGAAATTGTAGGCCGGCCACCTTCTTTTTGAACTTGAATATCTCAAGTTCATATTTTTTATTTTTGGGGGAATAGTTTGCAATCTGCAATGATGCAGACCCATTGTATTCCTCCATAAACTGTTGATAGTTATCTGATATTTTTAGCGATTTTAAGAAAACAACTGTTTTTTGCAATATACGAGATTGGCAATATAGAATAAATTCATAGTTGGTATCTCCTTCAAAGAAGCTCATTTTAATTTCATAGTCTGGCCAGTATTTTATTATCTGATTCCAGGCGTTGACAAGTTTTTTTTTATTATCAAATATCAGGTAGATGGTAGGGCGTACATCAAATACATGATACCCCAAGCCTATAAAATCTTCAAACCACTCTATTTTTGAATCAGACATATCAATTCCAAGAAAGCATGTATTGTATATAATTAGATTGCAAAAGTTTTCAATAAGAAAATTTAAGATGTCAAACAGTTTTAGATTATTTTGGATATCATGGGAACTAGAAAACGGATAAGCGAAATAATGAAGATGAGTGAAGAGGAATTATTTGATTATATCAGACAAGAAGACAGTTCAATCCAATCAACTGACAAAATAGAGATGAAACCTTTTGAACACGGCATCAAGATCTTTTATTTCCATAAAGACGCTGAGAAACCCTACAAGACACGAGTTTTTCTAAATCCAGAAGAATCAGAATCTCTCAAATAATTTCAAAATCACCTTTAAGGATTAATCTAAAAATTAAAATGAAAAAGGTGTGTGATTATAGGATGGATTTTGATTTGAGTTCACGCCACTTGCCACGAGCCCAGAATCCCCATTTCTGTTTATCTTCATTTGCATAGTAGCATTTCTCGTTATGAGGACATTCCATGCATTTCTCAGATGGTTCGATTGCCGGAGCAATGTTGTTTGTCAGCAAGGTATTGAGAATTTTTGCTCTACGTTTTGTTTCGTTTAAGAGCCTCTCACTTTTTGGAACGTTGAATTCCATTTCATTTCCTTCCATATCAAAGTAGACAATCACGCCTTCTGGTTTGTCAAACATGAATAGATATGAGTTCAGATGTATGAAATCTGCCGGATATGGCATTTCAGGTAATTTTTCTGAACCTCTAAAGAGCATCACTACTTCATCTTCAACTCTATCAGCTCTTCCAACAATCTTTACGTTAGAACCTGCATCGAGTTGACCATCAAGTGGTTTTTCCATGATAGAAAACGCGCTCTTTTTCATTATCTTTGACACCATCTGTTTGTGATTGCTTTCAGACGGATCCTTTCGATCAAGGTATGCATTTCTTAAACATCCGCTTACCTCATCTACTGTGATCTTTCCTTCGTCAGCTACTTGTGGATTAATTGCTGCAAAGACTTGCTCAATGACATCGTAAACATCTACTCGCGGTGGTGAATCAGATGCTGCACGATAGTTTTCAATTCCTTCCTTAATTTTGTCTTGAACTTTTCCAATTATTTTTGCTTTCTTGTAGCTAGCTTTGGATTCTGTCATTCTTTTGAGAAATGGGATTTCATCTATAAAAGGTATTTTATCCTAAAATGATCATTTTATGATAATATTCCTTATTTTGTAATATTTTAAGCAATGATTTTAATAAAAGCATTTCATATGTGCAATGATTATGACCCTTAAGAAAATCGAGGCAGTATTTCCAAAAGAAAAATTGGATGCCGTCTTCAATGCTCTAACGCAGGTTGACATAAGCGGGTTCACGTATTTTGATGTCAAGGGCAGAGGTGCCAGAAAAAGAGAAATGGTTTCATCAGGCAGAGGAGGTCGTATTGAGGCTACGCACAATATTAACTCCATAGTCATTGTAATTGTCACTGAGAGTCAGTTACCTAAAGTGATAGAAGCAATCACCACTCATGCTGGTACAGGTCAAGCAGGAGAAGGAAAGATCTTCATCTATGACGTTGCTGATGCAGTAGACATTGGAACCAAGAAACACGGCGATTCCTCACTCTAAATTTCTTTTACTTATTTTAATTTAAAATTTCACCTATTGGAAAAATCTTAATCTATATAACTCCATAAAGCACAGCAAAGTCATGTTCTGGCCTGGAATGGGAGATCCTGCAAAACGCAAAAAGATGATTAGGTTTCTCATAATTTCAGCAGCAATAGGAGTTTCAGTTGTATTGATTAGTACTACGCTTATTTCACAAGTAAAGGCACAAGATCCTCTTTATCACAAATGTCTTTCCAAATCAGATATCCAATATCAGATAACTGCATCGCTAGAAGTTTCAGTGGATGGGAAAAAATGGATAAAACCAGTTAGTACTACAGATATGCCAGTAAATTGTGAAAAAAGGACCATGGTTTTAGCAGATGATGGGACTATTACCGGTTCATGGGTTAAGAAATACCCATTTGAGGTAGGCCAATTTCTATGGACATCAGGTTTTCCTTTACGTGACATGGATGAAACAAGATCAAAGATATATGAAAACGGCATACAATCACCTGACTTTATTCATACCATAGTGCAAGATGGAGCTCACTATAAGGCAGAATTTACCACAAAGAATGCCGGAGCCCCTACCTTTACACCTCCACAAAGTTAGACTTGGAAAAATAATTCAGAATTAGACCAAGTAGAATAATTCAAAATTATATCATCTAATGACTAAAATAAAAATAAGGAAAAAGTGTTGGAATTTACCAGTATTTACCGTTGTCTGGGATTAGACCAATGCCTTCTCTTTCAAAGTGCTTGTTGAGTTCTGCTACCCATCTTTCTCTTGTGTCGCCACCAAGACCGTGCACTCTGAGCCAGAATGCTATTACTCCTAGAAGGAATACTGTAAACATGATGGTTGCGAATATGTAGACCATCACATCATAAAATAGCGGGTCGTAGTTTGGACCTATCTGACCTGCAAAGTTTGACAGCATACCTACGAGCATAGTGAATATCGTGCTCATCATAATTGAAAACACTTTAGGTGCGATATATACATTTCTGTAAGAACGAAAAACTTGAGATCAAAATCGAGATTGAGTGTGAATTAATAAAATAAGAAAAAGAGATAATGATTAAGCTCTCTTTGCTTTTTCCGCTTGCTTTGCTTTTATGACAAAAGCAATGAAGATTCCACCGAATATTCCACCTGAAATGATTGATGCACCTACTACACCGTTTGCATCAAGGTATGGAGTACCGGAACCTGCGTGCGGATTATTTTGTACTGCCTGAACTTTTGCTCGTGCCAGTTTCAACTCTTCGTCTAGGCTGGTAATTCCACCGCCTGCTTGGTATTGAGCCGCAGCAAACGGAACGAATGTCGAGACTGCAAATAGAGCCAGGAGCACTGTTCCAATAATTATTGGTGTTTTCATATGAGTACCTATTCAGATTCGAATCCGTATATATTTAACTTTTATGTAATTATCATAACTGCGAAGATCCAAGTAACATTTATGTTTCGTCAAAAATCAAGCGCTTCGTGGGCCGTCTTCATTCACACCGACATGGAAAGTCACATTCGACAAGACCGATTACTCCTAGTGCACCAACATGGGTAAAACAAAGCCCAGCTGAGATCGAAGAACTTGTTGTAAAATATGCAAAAGAAGGTCTCACCCCAAGCAAGATCGGAATAAAATTGCGTGATCAATATGCAATACCGATCACAAGACAACTTGTCAAAAAGTCAATTACAGATATCCTTGAAGAAAAGGGAGTAAAGACAGACATGCCTGAAGACTTGAACAACTTGGTAACCAAGGCATTAGGTCTTCAAAAACATTTGAAGGAACATAGATCGGATAAAAGAAACGTCAGATCACTTGAGCTCTTAGAGGCCAAAGTCCATAGACTATCTTCATACTACAAGAAAATTGGTAGAATAGCCAAAACTTGGAAATATAAGGCAGTCATTGCTCAACTCGAATAATGGCAAAGTTAGACCAAGCATTATCTTATTTTCACGATAGAGTTTCTGATTGTATCAAAACAGGAAAAAATATTTCAGTTATTACACATCTTGATTGTGACGGTATAACTTCTGGAAGTATTGTTACAAAGTCTTTGATAAGAGCTGGTGCCAAATGTACTGTAAAAACAGTAAATGAATTTAGCAAAAATGTTCTTGAGAAAATGAAAAATGATTCAAGACAATTTCATATCATAACTGATCTTGGCGGAGGATTTGCAAAGGATATAGATGATGCACTAGGGGAAGATTGGATTGTAGTTGATCATCACCAAATACCACAAGAAGAGTTTGATAATCAAAAAGTAATCAATGCATGGAAGTTTGATGTAGACGGTGGAAAGGATGTCTCTGCAGGAGGAATGGCATATCTTGTATCAAAGGGACTACACAAGGAGAACACAGACTTGGCATGGATTGCAGTTGTTGCAGCATTAGGGGACAGACAAGACCAGGGCGAGAAGAAATCTTTCACAGGACTGAATTTAGAGATTGCAGCTATTGCAAAAAAGAATAATCAGGTTGAGATTGATTTAGACATTTTACTAGTTGGAAGAGAGACAAGATCACTACCAGATGCACTTGCATTTACTTCTCAGCCTTTCATAGAGGGCCTAACATGGAATCGTGATGCCTGTCTTTCACTGTTAAATTCATCAGGAATAAAACTAAAAGATGGTAGTAGATGGAGAGTTCCTGCAGAACTCTCAGAGGATGAAAAAAGAACTTTACTTCAAACCATATCAAAGTACATTTCTACAAAAAATGCAAGCGATATTCTAGATGAGCTAGTTGGATACACCTATACATTATCTGGTGAAGATAAGCGAAGTTTTCTTCGTGATGCAAGAGAGTTTTCAACAATGCTAAACTCTTGTGGCAGAATCCGCAAAGCCGGAGTGGGGGTTGCAATCTGCATGGGAGACAGGACCAAGATGTTAGAAGAGGGTGAAAATATTTTGGTGGAATATAGAACATTCCTAAGAACATACATGAATACGTTATCTAGTGAAAGATGGAGAATAACTGATAACGGTTCATACTTGATGGTAAATGGAGAAGGTCTTGTCCCAGAAAATATGACAGGTGCAGTATCATCACTTCTTGGCGGTTCACAGAAAAATACTGGAAAGATAATCATACTACGAACAAATGGTGATGAGGGGACGATAAAGTTCTCCTCACGCAAATCTACTGGTTGCAAATCAGAAGTTAATTTGGGATTACTAATGCGAGAATGCGCTGCCAAAGTTTCAGGTGTGGGAGGAGGGCATGCAGCAGCCGCAGGAGCAAGAATTACAAAAGACAAATTGGATGAATTCCTAGATCATCTGGAAAAAAATGTCTCTAGAATGTAAAGTTGAAGTGTTTCTGAATAACCTTTCAGAGAAAAGGATAGATTCCATAAGAAAATCTTTAGAGCCTGATAATGTTGATTTTCCAGAAAATCTTTCTTTTAAAATAGAAAAGCAAGACACATCTCTAGTTTTTACATTTGAGGGTAAAGGAAATATACGAACATTGATTTCTACTATTGATGAAGTTCTTGAACAGACTCAAGTTGTACTCAAAGTGACTAGTTGATGCTTGATCCAAAACTTCTTCGAGAGAATCCCGAGAAAATTAGAACCATGTTGGAAGCAAGAGCTGTTAAATTTCCTCTTGATGAGTTAATATCGCTAGACAAGGATAGAAGAGAATTAATTATAAAAACTGATGAATTAAGAAAAAAAAGAAACGAAGTATCATTAGAAATTTCAAGAATAAAGAAATCAGGTAAAGACGCATCTGAACTAATAGGACAAATGCAAACAGTCTCTGATGATCTTCGCAAATTAGAAGAGACTCAAATAAAAGTAGAAGAGAATTTCACAAAACTTTCTTTAACGTTACCTAATACGGTACACGAATCAGTACCTATTGGAAAAGACGATACTGCAAACAAGGAGGTAAGAAAATGGGGTAGTATACCCACCTTTGATTTTGAGATAAAGGACCACATTGATTTGACCCAGAGCCTTGACCTTGTAGATTTGGAGAGAGCGGCCAAAGTCTCAGGAGCTAGATTTTACTATCTCAAAAATCAACTTGTTAGATTAAATCATGCACTATTACAATTTGCACTTGATTTTCTGACTGAGAAAAATTACACCGCCATACAAACACCATTTTTAATTAACAGAAATGCAATGGAAGGGGCTATAATTGCCCAGGATTTTGAAGATGTAATTTACAAGATTGAGGACGAAGATCTTTACCTTATTGGAACAAGTGAGCATGCAGTAGTATCAATGCATTCAGAGGAGATTATGGATGGAAAAAAATTACCTCTAAGATATGCAGGAATAAGTACATGTTTTAGAAAAGAAGCAGGAGCTCATGGTAGAGATCAAAAGGGAATATTTCGAGTACATCAATTTGAAAAAGTAGAACAGTTTGTGTTTACAAGACCTGAAGACTCATGGCATGAACATGAAAAAATGCTTGCAATAGCAGAAGAGTTTTATCAAAAAATTGGAATACCATACAGAATCATGTTACTATCAAGTGGAGATTTGGGTAAGGTCTCTGCCAAGACATATGACTTGGAAGCATGGATGGCAGGACAGAAGAGCTATAAAGAGATCGTATCTTGTTCAAATTGTCTTGATTTTCAAGCAAGAAGATTGAAGATAAGATTCAGAGACAGAACTGATGAACAGCCCCAATATCTCCATTCATTGAATAGTACACTAGTTGCAACTACACGGACAATGGTTGCCATTATAGAAAATTTCCAGACAAAAGATGGACATATTACAGTTCCAAAGGTCTTGCAAAAATACGTAGGCTCTAGCCTAATCTAAAATGTCGTACAACTTATATTTTGGCCTCAGAAGTTCATCATAGTTGGCTCGTCAAAAGACATCAAGAGTAAAAGACAAGTGGAGAGAAAAAAAGTGGGTTACAGTATTACTTCCTGCTTCATTTGACAACAAACCAATTGCGTATATTCCAATTACTGATGACAAGGGAGCAGTTGGCAGAGTAATAGAGTGCACATTACATGATATACTAAAAGGAGATCCATCACAGCACCAATTCAAATTGTATTTCCAGATTGACAAAATAAATGGCGAAGTAGCAACTACAATTTTCAAGAGATTTGAATATGCAAAGGAATTTCTTAGAAGCCTTGTAAGACGAGGTTCCTCATTGATTAGTTTTATTGCCGATTTTAAGACAAGAGATGGATATATTTTCAGAATAAAGATAGTTGCCCTAACCCAGAAGAAATTGAACACTTCACGAAAGCATGCAATCAGACTAGTGGCACAAGAAGTAATGACAAAGACCATTCCAGAGATGACAATAGACCAGTTCATCCAAGCTACAGTATTTGGAAAGATAAATTCTGATGTAATGGCTGCTGTCAAGAAAATAATACATGTAAGACACGTAGGAATTGAAAAGGCAAAACTCATCAGGACTGCAGAGGGCGAAATTGCCCTGCTACAAGCCTAATAGATATTAGCCTATTCTGAACATATTATACAATGACACATCAATTCGAAGTAATAGCCGAGTTGATCTTACACGCAACAGAAGATAGTAAAAAAATATTCGAGCCAATCTTTGAATTATTTCAAATAAAAGAAGATGAATTTACCATAGAAGAAACTCTTGGTCATTATGGAAATCCAATATTACTTGCCAAGATAACACTTTCAAAAAAACGTGCAGAAGAATTTGTTAAAAAATTAGCCTCTAGAATAACAAAGACCCAGATGAAAGATCTAATTGAAAACATTGATTTGTATTTTGAAGACACTACACTTTTCTTAAGAATAGGCAAGAATGAACTTGTAAGTAAAGAAATCAGTCTACAACAAAATAATGCAATAAAAATCAAGATAAAAATGCCAGTCTACAAAAAAGATGAAATTTCAAAAAAATACATAGAATTACTTACGGTTTGAATAAAATCTGCAACTCCTAGCATAGTTTAATAATATTTATCAACCTTAGAGAAAAGGGAATGAGGTAATATTTTTGCCGCTCCAGTCTGAGCACGCGCTGTGAAGAAGCCGCGACGAACCGACCCACAATACCTTTTGATCTATTTCATACGGTTCTTTTAAATAGAGTCCATCCTGTTTTTTCGCTGTGAAAACAGATTATGATATTATTGTAGCAGGCGGGGGCCTAGCAGGAATGATAGCTGCTCAATCGGCTGCATATTATTCTAAACAAAAATTATCAATTCTTGTAATAGATAGAAATCCCGAGATTACAATTGGCATGAAGACCCTAAACGGATGGGTCTGTGGTGATGCAGTTGGAAAAAATACTGTAGACTACATGACTGAGAGGATAAAAATTGCTTGGGGCAATCCAGAGATTGAGCATCCAGTAAAGGGAGTAATGGCATTCTCACCAGACAGAGAAACATCAATTCCTTTTGATGGTGATGGATACATGTTAAATAGACAACAGCTTCCTCAACGCCAGCTTCGCGATGCAATAAAAGCAGGAATCAATATTCAATATTCTACCGCACTAAGGAGTTTGATTTATGAAAACGGTGCAGTTGTTGGAATAGAAGGAACAAATCTAATTACAAAAGAGCCATTCAAAAAGACTGCAAAGATAGTAGTTGATGCTACTGGTGTTACTTCGATGTTAAGAAACGGTCTTACCATAAGCAACAAGATAGAGCGAAAGATTGACCGTGATGATTTAGAATCTACTGGAAGACACATCATGAAGTTTGAAACTGGTGTAGATGATAAGACCGAATTTGATCCAGATTATTGCATAATTCATCTTGACCAAGATATAGCTCCTGGAGGATATGGATGGGTATTTCCAAAAGGAAAGAACAAGGTAAACATCGGTTTAGGTGTACAACAAAAAGAGTTGATAAAAAGAAACCAGAGGTTAGGAGCACATGATGATGTTACTAAATTGATTAATGATTATGTAAAAATGAACAAGGCTATAGTCAATCCAAAATTATCAGAAGATTCAATGGATTCCAACAACGTAACAGGTAATTGGCAAGTCTCTGTAAGAAGACAAAATGATTGTTTGGTAACAAACGGATACATGTTAGTTGGCGATTCTGCATGGATGCCAAAACCACTTGATGCAGGAGGAATTGGTCCAGCTATAGTTGCAGCGACTATACTAGGCAAAAATGCAGTTAGTGCAATTGAGGCAAATGATGTAAGCGAAGCAGGTCTTTGGCAGTACAATATTGATTTTATCAACGATTATGGATACAAGACAGCAAGTCTTGAAATCTTCAGACGTCTATTACAGACTCTAACAAATGATCAGATAAACTATGGAATGAAGCACTTTTTGTCAAAATTAGACGTGGAAGCAATTAGCAAAGGAGAACATCCAGACTTTGGAACTGTTGGAAAACTTGGAATGATGATAAGAGGTGCACTCAACAAGACTCTTGCAGAAGGACTACGATTTACTGCACAACAAAATAAAACACTAACAGAGCATTATTACAACTTCCCCAAGAAACCAGATGGCTTTGATGCATGGCACAATACTTTGCATCACATTTTGGATGAATCATACGCAAGAATAGGCGTATAAAAAAAATGGAGGATAAAGATCATCAGTCAAGGGCTCAAGTAATGCTAAATAAGGTGCCCGAAATCACGTTGTTCTTTTGGGTAATCAAGATCCTATGTACCACTGTTGGTGAGACAGGTGCAGATTTTTTAAATACAAAGTTGAATCTTGGACTCGACGGAGTTACATTAATCATTGGAACAATGCTTGTTGTAACGCTAATCTTTCAGTTCAAATTCAAAAAATATGTTCCTGGAATCTACTGGCTTGCAGTTGTTCTAATAAGCATAGTAGGAACTCTCATCACAGACAATTTGACTGATAACCTTGGGATACCTTTGACGATTACTACCATAATCTTCACCATCGCGCTTTCAATAGTCTTTGTAGTTTGGTATAAGAAAGAAAAAACATTATCAATACATACAATCATCACTACCAGAAGAGAGGCTTTTTATTGGTTAGCTATTCTGTTTACATTTGCACTTGGAACCGCGGCAGGGGACCTATTAGCTGAGACCATAAACCTTGGCTACTTGCTCTCCGCAATCATTTTTGGTGTTCTAATTGCATCTGTTGCGATAAGTCATTTCGTTTTCAAGGTAAATGCTATTTTGGCATTTTGGATAGCATACATTCTAACTCGTCCTCTTGGGGCTTCGATAGGGGACTACCTCTCCCAAGGTTTGGACAATGGTGGCTTGGGATTGGGAACTATAATAACAAGCATGATTTTCCTTGCTACGATCCTAGCTACAGTCATCTATCTAACAGTAACAAAAAAAGACGTCATTAGAAAACAGACTTGAATTCTGTAGAATTCAGGTACTAACATGAGCTAATTTTGGAAAAATGGAGTATTTGTCGTACTGTCATTACAAGTTTAGTTTACTTGTATGAGCATCTACAACTAGAACCACATGAGCAGATTCTACTGTCCATGCAGTTACATGTCTTCTCAATCAGGAATTTCCTGTACCGCAACCACATGAGGTCACGCATAGAATACGTCAAATTTGGTTTTAAGGATTTACACCACTTTACTAATAGTAGAAAAATGTAGAACGTGGCAATCTCGATTACATCAAAAAAACCGTAGTAACCTGTACAAATTTCTAATATACTAAATTAGAACAACTTAGACAGTTTAAATGATAAATTCAAAGGAGACTGTACCACATGTTATTTTTGACAATGGAATTAACCTCGAGGAATTTTCGTCAAGATTTCAAAACATAGTTCAAGAGAAACCATTTCCGATTAAAATAGATGATATTTTCCTTGACAAGAAAAAAAAGCGAGCGCTAATTCCTGTGACATCTGACAATGACAATAAAGAATTCATGATTGAGATAATTTCAATGCACAATAGATCTACTTTGAGTATTTTTTCATCTGATAATCTTAAAAAATCAGATTTTGCAAAAAGTGCAATGGGTTTAATTACAAAATCCATCCTAAGGACATTTTCAAATATTAGGATTTTCAGCACAGATATAGAAAACTACATCCCAAAAAGAATAATTGACAAAAACGATTCATAGAATATCGTAGTTATATTTCAGACTGGAATTTTAAAATCATAGGTTCTAGTCTGGTAAGACCCATACCATCTAACTTAAAATTTTAATTGGAATAGAACCGCTTCCCCAGCTCTCTTTTACTAGAAATGTATAGTTCTTGGTAGAATCAATAGAGCCATAAAAAGTCCAGTCTACTAGTTTAGGAGTATTTGGGATTAAAGTCAGGCTGCCATATACCAAAGTATTTGTAGAATATTGAATCCCATTTTGCCCATCACTTAGTGAATAATTACAAGAATCTTGACGTTGGCATGTCATTGTTACTTCGTTATTTGCATTGTTTTGAACTACAAAGTGTATTGTAAGTATGATTTTTCCGTCATCGCTCTTTTGTGATTCACTATTGACGTAATAGAAAGTAACAGGTCCTACTGTAGTAGGCGTTCCAGTTTTGATATCATCTTGAATTTTTTTATCATAGTCTAGTTGTTCAAGACATGTCTCTTTTTCTGCAGCTGTAGTAAACTTGTCACATGAATTAGTACTCTGAGTGGAATTTACAACAATTATTCCCGAACTTACAAGATATTTAATCCCAGAGACAAACTCATTGTCGGATATTGTTCCATTTGCCCACCAGCCAGCATCATTTTTTACCCATGAGGGAATTTTATTTTCGCCAGTTACATTTGTGTTAGTTGATGGAACTATCATGATTTTATTTTGGATTAAATATTGTATCCCTCTGATAAATTCAGAATCTGAAATTTGATCTTGATACCACCACTTGGCATTATTTTTTATCCAGTTGGGCATCACAAATTGTTCTGCACTTATTTGTGAAATTACACCAGACATCAAAGTAACGCAAAGAATTATTGTAATATAACGAGGGATATTCATCAATTAAATAAAATGTCAATCTCTGACATTAATTCTCCCATACCTAGTGCTAAACAATAAGACATTTTTAAATTGAGGAAAGAACTCTGATCAGACATGCTTGCAGAATCATTATACATAGATTGGAATAATTCCTTTGAAGTTTTAGAAAAAGCATATGCAGCTGATCTATTTGTTCTTATTATAGGCCCCAAGGGTACGGGTAAGACTACACTGGTAAGAGAATTTGCCGCAAAGAAAGGGATAAAGCTAGAGTCAATTAATTTCAGTCTAAGAACACGTGAGAGTCATCTGGTAGGGGCAAAAACAATGGACAACGGTGCAATCGGTTTTGAGCAAGGAATTCTAGTCAAATCCATGAAAGAGGGAAATATGCTTTATCTTGATGAGATAAATTCCGCAGAAGCAGATGTACTACTTCGTCTTGATGAGGCACTTGATGACAGAAGACAGATTGTTCTAAAAGAATCTGGTGGTGAATTGATAAAAGCTACCAAAGGATGGTTTGTTGTTGCTACAATTAATCCATTATCACATGTTGGAACAAAAGAGCTTCCACCACAATTGCTAAGTAGATTTCCAATACGACTGAGACTAGAATATCCACCAGAAGATATTGAATTTCAAATAGTCAAGCAGTATGCGTCATCTCATGATAAAGAGATCTTACAAGGAATAAAGTTGGCAAATATTTTACGCCAGGCAGCTGCAGTAGAAGAATTATACTATTCTCCAAGCTTGCGTGAAACAATAGCATTTGCAAAGATACTTGATTCTGGCATGAAAACAAGACTTGCTGCAGAGATTGTATTTGCTAACATATACCTACAATGGGGTAGTATTGAATTCCAAAAGGTAAATGACATCATAACATCGATGTTTGGTAGTTAATGCAATCATTACATCTTAGAAATGACACGTTAATTGAGATAGCTACATTTCTTGTAAGAAGATGGTCTGGAAAAGAATCTATTACAGTTAGCATATCAGATCTAAAAGAAGTACAAACTAAACTATTAGAAAATAAAGTTGTAATGTTTCCTTTAGAGAAATACCAAGGAACAGACTTTCAAAAATATCGACAGTTCAGAACTGCATTATGGTATGAAGCAATGCGAATTAGATATTCAAGTAAAATTCTAAGTAATGATCACGCTTTTGGATTTATTCTCAATACACTTGAAACAAGAAGAATTGAGACCATTGCAAGAACTGTATGGCAGGGAATGGATGAGGAGATTATCTTCAGATATGGTATTGCCTGGTTATACAGACCATTATTGAATACCTTATACGGAAATACAAGAATAGTAGAAGGCTTTGCCCAGTATTTTCTCTTAGGAGACATCAAGGGAGAACTATCCCCTAGTGCCTTTGAGAAGGTCAAAAAGGCCAACAATCTAGCCTTGGAGATAGTCAAAGAGTCAATTGAAAAAAAACATGGTACAGAGTGGCTTGAAAAAAGAGTATCTGAGATAATCAAAATTTTAGAGATTGACCCACTTTTAACCATCCCAATATCAATTCCTAAGATTAGTTCTGGCATGGCACTTTCAGAAGAAGAGTTTGTAAAAACCCTAAACAAGATTGCAAAATATCGTGAAAATGATTTTGGCGAATTAGATCCTAAAAGAATTTCAGAAGGCAAGGCAGTCTTTGAAGAATTCAAAGTTTTGCTTGATGAAGCAAAAAGAACAGAGAACAAAGGTTTGAGTACTGAAACAATTGGAATCAACATTCCATCTTCAACAAATGTAGATGAAACAAAGATAATAGATATAGATCTAATAAATCACCTAAAAGCAAAATTTAAAGAATGGAAATCAGGATGGAAGGAAGAACATGTGTTTTCAGGAGATGAGTTTGACGAAGAATCTCACATGGAAGGCCACAAACCATTCATATTAGATAGAAAAATTTCAATCAAGACCAAGATTGTCATACTTTTAGATCATTCTTCAAGTATTGCAAATCAAGAGATACAATACAAAAAAGCTACACTTGCTCTGTGCGAAGTATTAGAATATCTTAAAGTAAAATTTTCTGTCTATGCATTTAACACAGAACAGAAACATGTCATATGTTGGTTAGTAAAGCCAGAGAATTTAAAATGGAATAGCATATCTGCCAAGAGACTTGCACAGATTAAAGCAAATGGAAGTACGCCATTGGCTGAAGTTTACAACATGTTACTGCCATCACTTCGATCAAAAAAACCAGATATATTTTTGACATTAACAGATGGAGAACCATCAGATCCTGATGCAGTTCGTTCTCTAATGCGAGACTTCAAGTCTATTGGAATTAAGATGGTTGCAATAGGTTTTGGACCTGATACAGAAGATGCAATATTGATTGCAAATAATCTCAGAAGATTAGGTTATGAGAGAACCCTTGCTGTTAGCAGGTTAAGTGATATTCCAAAAAGAGTTTTGAATGTCTTGGGAACAAGCTAAATAGATGAAATGTCTCTCAGTGTCTCAGCCCTATGCTGATTTAATAATAAATGGCAAAAAAACAATTGAACTGAGAACATGGAATACAAAGTTCCGAGGCGAATGTCTGATTCATGCACCAATTAAAATCAAAGATGAGGCATGTGTCAGATTAGGTATAGACAAGTCAAATCTTAGAACAGGAGTAATTATTGGAAAAGTTGAGGTCTATGATGTAAAATCATACAATTCCCTAGATGAACTAAAAAAAGATCACAAAAAACATCTCTTCAATGAAGAGTCATTTCGTCACAGATACGGATTTTTGCTCAGAAATCCCCAGGCCCTCAGAGTTCCAATTTCATACAAAGGCAGTTTGGGCTTTTTTGAGGCCAAGATGAAATCTAGGCAGTCAAAAAATGACATAAAATCAGAATTGTTTGATGAAGAATACAGATACCAATGGATAGGAAAACACTAACTAGATTTTTAGATCTTGATATTTGGATTATCTTTTTTTAGTTTTTCCCAATCTGAAAGAAAGTTTTTCAGACCCACATCTGTCATGCTCCCAGTGACAAAAGATTCGCGGGAATATTGGTTAGGTGCATCAGGATAAATGCAACGAGCATTGCTAAGGGGATCGTAATGGCAACTAACAATGCACCTTTCCAATTGCCCAGGAACAGGATCAGTACGATCACTACCAGGGAAATGCCTTCAATCAAAGTATGAGAAACAGTACTTAGAGTTGTTTTAACAAGATTGGTCCGGTCCAGATATGGCCTGATTACTACCCCTTGCGGAAGTACTTTTGTATTCAATTCCTCAACTGCTTTGTGAACATCCGCCAGTACATTGGACGGGTTCTCATGCTTTAAAAGGAGTACAATACCAGAAATTCCTTCCGAATTATTGTCTTTATGATCGGAGTAGCCCAGGATTCCTTTGCGTTCAAGAATTCCGTATTTAGTGGTTCCTAAATCCTTCAGAAAGATGGGAACACCTTTCTGACTTTTAACAACGATATTTCCCAGATCCTCCAGGTTCTTTAGCAATCCAATGCCCCGAACGACATAACCAAGTTCTCCCCGAGTCAGGATACTTCCTCCTACGTTATTGTTATTCTTGATAATGGCAGCTTCAACGTCATTTAGAGTGGTGTTATATTGTTCCAGTTTTTTAGGATCAACCTCAACCTGGTATTGTGTGGTAACACCTCCAAAGTTGGCAACATCAGCTATACCCTGAACTTGTTTGATACGCGGAATAATGATCCAGTCTTGCATGTCTTTCAATGCCCTGATGTCATAGCGGCTGCTGGTGACGATATACCTATAGATTTCCCCAATTGGGGAAGTCAGAGGGTCCAATACTGGTGCGGCTCCTTTGGGAAGCGTGAGTTGGGCCAGGCGTTCTTCTATTCTTTGACGACTCCAGTAATCTTCTACTCCATCGCGGAAAACAAGTGTCACCATTGAAAGTCCGAATGTGCTTCTGCTCCGCATGACGTGCATGCCAGGCAAACCATTCAATGCTCTTTCAATAGGAATAGTAATTTGCTGTTCGACCTCTTCAGCCGCAAGCCCAGGCACTTGTGTTACTACCTGCGAGGTCACATCCGCAATATCAGGATATGCTTCTATTGACAACTGATTCCAGGAATAATAACCCATGAAAGCAATCAATGCGAATACAGCCATCATCAGAAAGCGGCGGCGGATAGCTGTAAGAATAAGTTTTTCCATGAACTAACTATTTGGCATCCAACAGATAAAAACCGCCTTCTGAAATGATGGTTTCATCACCTGACAGGCCATCCGTGATCACCGT
>JANXYF010000185.1 GCA_025350175.1 Nitrosopumilales archaeon
TCACAGATTAGCAGACTTGATTTTATGTAGTTGCAAAGGCCTATGAACTTTGAGAGGCTTGCTGGGGTGTATGCCATCTTTGAAGCAAGATTACTGGAAATATCATTTATCATGTCTGATACTTCTTTTATTGATAACAACTTGTTAATTAGAACTGGATCGCCTCTTGTTCCTCTGACGTAATTACTTATGGCTGCCTGGGTAACTCCTAACAATTTTGAAACTTCTTCTTCTCCTATCTTGTGCTCCTCTATTAGCTTCTTTGCCAAAATTGCCCTCAACGCAGGTATCAGAGTCTTGGTTTCTATTTCAGACGGAAGAAGCATACGCCCAAATGTTGTTATAAAATATTTAAACCTAATCATATTTTTTATGATGACTTAATTTAGAGAGTAGAAAAGATCTGTTTATTGCAAGAATTTATTGAACGAATAAAGTCGCTAATATCACAAACAGTGGCAAATTCCAATTATGACTGTATTGCACTTTCTGGGGGTCTTGATAGCTCGATACTTGCTTCTTGTATTATGGATAAGAAAATTAGAGCGTATGTTCTTGTTGCAAAAGATTTTCCATCCAAAGATCTAATGTATTCCCAGCTTGTAGCAAAACAAAACCAACTTCCTCTTGAAGTTATTTCTGTAAATGTCGAAGATCTATTATCTGCTGCAGAAGAAACCATCAAGATCCTCCAAGTGTTCAATCCTATTGAGATTCGAAATAATATTGTAGTGTATCTAACGATGAAGGCTGCCAAAGAATCTGGGTGTGAATCCATAATGACTGGTGATGGCGCCGATGAACTCTTTGCAGGATATAATTTCTTCAAGAGATTGTCTGGCAAGGAGCTAGACAAAGATCTAGAGAGAATCTGGAAAGTAATGCACTATCCTTCCAAGTCTATTTCAAAATCAGTTGGGATCTCACTTTACACACCTTTTCTTGATGATAAAGTATCAGAGTATGCAAAAAAGATCTTATCTAATCTTAAAGTGCATGAAGAAAAAGGGGTAATGTATGGAAAATGGATCCTACGGAAGGCCTATGAAGATATTCTTCCTGAATCAATAGTCTGGAGAGAAAAGGCTGCAATGCAGGACGGTTCTGGGACAAGTGGACTGACTGTTTTTCTTGATAATTTAATCTCTGATTCTGTGTATAGTGAAAAATCTAAACAATATTTGCAAAAAGACAAAGTCGATCTATCTTCAAAAGAGTCTCTGTACTATTATGAGATTTACAGAAAGTATTTTGATGCTCCATATAATTTGCTAAAATCTGAAACCAAGTGTCCGTGTTGTAATTATGCTATAAGTGCAGAGTCACATTTTTGCCGCATGTGTGGCACATATCCTATCTAATTTTTCTTCCACTTGTTTGGTTTTCTGACAAAAATTCTCT
The DNA here is from genome assembly GCA_025350175.1 of Nitrosopumilales archaeon. Taxonomy (GTDB): domain Archaea; phylum Thermoproteota; class Nitrososphaeria; order Nitrososphaerales; family Nitrosopumilaceae; genus Nitrosotalea. The sequence continues at coordinate 1,402 of JANXYF010000185.1, forward strand.
TGCAGCCATGACAGCAGAAATAGTATTTTTTACCTTTGAATTCGTGTACTAGGGCAAGACTCTCATCTAGTTCAATTCCACATACTGGGTCTACTGGCATAATGAAATTCGTCCTAAGATTTGTATTTAAAACTTACATTGTCTAGTTTAGCTACTATTGGCATGTGATTTAGCAAAAATATGATTTGTTATCTACAAATGATTTCATTTCTATGTTGTCTTACCTCTGATCTTGGATGATACCGCCATTTTGTATTATTTTAAATTTTTGAGAATAATTTTGTTGTCTTTGAGATTTATCGATACGCTGTAACCACGTAAGAGTTTGATGTTGTAATGGTTTTGTTTACCTTTGAGAGTCATTTTTGATCAAGTAGCAAATTAGTTAAAAGGAACTTATGAAATCTAATCCTCTATTTCCAAGTTTTTTGTCGAACGGAGAGGTAAATCTATGAGATAACTCCAATAATTTCTTCGTAGAGGGTAAATGCATAATTTTTGATATTGCGATTTCTTCAGTATCAGTTGGTAATGCTATGTCATGATATTCTAACCCAAGTTTAACTAAATAATATGATGTGAAACATTCAGTTTCAAGCACATGACAAAGAGATTCAAGATCTTGTTTGTCGTAGTCGTGTTTCATAATTTTACCATCACGATTATGTGAGTAATCAAATTCCTGTCTAATCTTATGCAATTTGCCATATATTGCAATCCTCGTTTCAATTTCTTTTAACATGTCTTCTCTTGTACCAAGCTCAGGAAATTTTTTTCCTATATCTGATTTTTGAATTTTTTCAAATTCTTCACTCGTACTTTTGCTTAAC
>JANXYF010000199.1 GCA_025350175.1 Nitrosopumilales archaeon
TATAACACGACTAGGGTCCAGATTCTGCGGATTCTCCAGATGGTGCAGATCCTGATTTGACTGGTCCTGTAGAGGCTACGGTTGTCTTGTTCTCTTGAAGATTTAGAGCCTTTTCGGTATGTTCCTCACCAGGTAATGCTAATGCCTTGTCTCCCAAGATGGTCTTGGCACCTACCACTGCAACAGCAATTGCAATAACAGCAATAGCAATGCCAACTAGAATTTTTTTATTCATGCCAGTTTTCTCTTTTGCAGGTTATAATGTCTAGTTACCATTTCCATTTACGGGAATGGTAGTTAGACAATTAAATGACAAATGCCAATTATACATGATGAAGTGGCAGAATGGGAAAATGATTTTGTCTGAACCCCTGCAAGGGTATATGTTGTTGTTTGTCTCCCATCTGTCACCCACTCCCCAAAACAAATAAACGAAATTATTTTCAACAAGTAAACTATGTTACAGATTTTATAAAAAAACTGTATCATTCTCGTTGATGAAAACGATAGTTAGACAATTAAATACCTAATACAAATTGCAGATAATGAAAAAATCAACACAACAATCTATCATGATAATTGTGATCCTAGTACTTGGAAACAGCGGAATATATTTTGTTACAGCATATTCACAAATGCAAGAATCAAGTAATCTTCCTAGTCAAATTCAGACAATGCTATTTGCAACTGCAGCAATTGTGTATCTGCCACTAGGAATATGGATGATAAAGAACAACCTCCACAGCAGAGCTCCATATGTTATAGCAAGTTTGGTCTCAATAGCTTTGATTGGACTGTATGTCTTATCCAGAACTGTTAGCTTACCACTAGTAGGCATACAAGCGGATGTAGGTATTGTAGACATACTTGCCAAGATAACTCAGGGCTCTATAGTTGTGATATCTTTACTGCTGTTACAGAACTGGAAGAAGCAAAAGATAACAATCCAGCAATAAAATCAACTCATTTTTCTGAGAATTTTTCCCAAAGTCTTTGTATCTTTTCATCCATTGTAAATTTTTCAATTTTACAAGACATCTCACCGTCTCGAAACTTTACTTCTATTCCAGAGATTAGGCTCTTGTAGTAACTTTCATCAAGACCCTCAAGTGTACGGATGACCTTGGTCTTTTTTATGAGCACAAGAGTTTCCAGATTTTTTATCTTCCTATAGGTAGTTGATGCAGGGATGTCAAGTTTTGTAGATATTTCAAGGGCATTCAACTCATTTTTTGCAAGTATTGAGAGTATCTTTCTGCTATATTCATCTCCTAATATTGCTAGGATCTCATCATCATTTGTCATTTTCTAGCTTTTCTTGACTGCTATGATTAGTACAATGAATCCTGATATCTCAAATGCTTCTTCAATTATTTTTCCCACACTCTCGCCGGTAAATGCAAATATGTATTCAATGACAGTTTCTCCAAGGACCAACAGTGTAAATCCTATTACTAAAAGTGCCATTGGACGATACTTTGTTCTCTTGAACGCTCTTGTGGCAAAGAAAACGAGAATAAATCCTACTATGAGATGTATGGCAAGAAGTACATAATGAGTAATTGATGATTCAACCATGACTACATCATCTTACCATATTTAGCTCTAATAGATGTTTTTTCATGTAACAAATTCTTTTGACTTTTTGTTATTTCAAATGATTGATTGTATGCTAATTTTGTACCAATGATGACAACTGTAATTCCTGGAATGATTTTTTTGTTCACAGAAATTAATTCTATATAACGCATAAGACACTACCTTCTATTATCATAAATGAAAATGATAGACATCATTATAATATACAGGGTGACAAAAATTCTTGTTGGCATCAAATAATGTAACTGTAATAATACTAGGCATATCTATTGCTGCAATTGCTATCTCTATTGCATTGTTTGCTATAACAATACCTCTCTTGACCTCACAGCATGAAAGCAACCAGAACGCTATTCAGCAAAACAGCGCTCAAACACCATATGCTGGAGTAAAGAAAGAATTTTACATGTTTGATAGTGAAATACCTATTTTTAACGAGACCGAAATGGGAATGCCTCATGATACTTTTAGCATGCCTATCATGGCAGTCTTTAAAGGTGATAAAGTGGTAATTCACTTCTTTAATGTTGAAGAACAAGGGGGAGATCCACATTCATTTACTATCTACAAGCCGTACAACATTAATGTCATTGTACATCCACATGAGAACAAAACTATAACATTTGTTGCAAATACCACTGGAACATTTACTTATTTATGTACATTTCACCAACCCACAATGACAGGCCAGCTCATAGTTCAATCTCCTCCGTAGACATAAAACACATCGCAATTATGTAATGTGAAAAGTTATGATTTGTTGTAGATATTTTATTAATTTCTTTTTTGATTTTAGCGAATACAGACAGGATTACCAATGCAATGCAGGTGTGCCCCAGACAAATTAGCGCCGGTAAGGTCTGCTCCAGACAAATCAGCACCGGTAAAGTCCACATTAGTCAAGTCTGCATCATGAAGATCTGCACTACCTAAATCTGCATGATTTAGGTTTGCACCATTTAGGGTTGCATTTTCAAACCTTGCAAATCCAAGACCAGTATTTTGCAATTGGGCACCTGAGAGATTTGCACCAGTAAATATTGCATTGTTGAGATCTGCACTTTTAAGATTAGTATTAGTCAGGTTAGCGTTAATCATGCTAGCATACTGAAGTACAGTATCTTCAAAGTTTGCACCTGAGAGATTTGCACCAGTAAAATTAACATTCTTAATTTCTGACAGATTAAAATTAGCTCCAGTCAATGTAGCATTCTTGAAACTGGCTCCAGTAATGGCACCATTAAAAAAATTACCTCCAGAGAGGTTAGCATCATCTAGATCAGCTGCAAGCAGGTTAATGAATTTGCCACTTGCATTAATCATATTGGCACCTTTTAGGTTGGCTTCTGGAAAATCAGCATTTGTAATATCTACACTTTGTAGATTTGCTCCTGCTAGATTGGTACGAAATAGGTATGCTGTACGAAGATCTGCATGATTGAAATTAGTTCTAGCAAGATTTGCACCGGCCAAATTTGCATCATGTAACTTGGCATTGGAGAAATCACAGTCAGACCAGTTAACATGTGGAAATGTTCTATCTTGGCAGTTAGAAATCACTATCGGTTTTTTATCAATTCCCCATTTTTCAATATTTTTTGATTCTCCATTAGATTCTAATTGTATCATGCCAATTTGAACGAGATATTTGAAAGCTTTTGTATATTCTTCATCATCAATTTGCCCTTGAGTCCAGTATTGTGTTCTAACCTTAAGCCACCAAGAAGGCATATGATCCTGATCATTAGACGCAGCAAATGCAGAAAGGCTTGAAGTTGAAAATATGCACAACACAGAGATCATTCCTATTGTGGATACAATGAATTTTATTCTATTTGCCATGATGTAGGTCCTAAGTTTGATAATAAAAGACAACTCTTGATTGTCAAGGATGAGATGATGACAATCCATATCACAATGAAATGATCTTAAACAAGATTATTTTTATCAAAGCAACTACAACGCTTGGACAAATGTCTATTGCAACCAATCAACTTGTGGTCTTTGCAGCCACAAAGGACGCACTTTTTTTCCATGTTGTTATATTATTCTAGATTGCTGATAAAATCTTGCATTCTCTGCATGCTTTTAGAGTTTAACATTAAATCTTGCAGATGATTCTCTTCTTTTACACATACTATGGATCTTTTCTGGAATTTTTCCTTTTTAATCAAATCACTCTTACATTTTGTTTCATTCATGATATTTTTTATAACAAATCTGACAGTATTATCTTGCTGTTTTTTATTTTGAAAATACCTGCCTAAATTATGCCAAGATCTGCTATTACTGTACATAATTTTGTGCCTATTTCCATATGTACAGTTAATACCCAGTGGCTAACACCAGAAACCATGTCGTCAATAGATAGAGAAATGTTTCCTACTACATGTGCAGACTGTAAAAAAGAAACACAGGTTCCTTTCAAACCAACAGAAGGCAGACCAGTATATTGCAAAGAATGTTTACCAAAACATCGCCCAGCACGCTTTTAAGCTGAAAGACGCTTAAACAATTTTTTTTATTTCAATCTTAAATTATATCATTATATACAAAACATGCCATATGCAAAAACCATAGATCTTTACTGTCTTGGCTGATCAGGTTTCCATCTTGATATTTTAAAGCAACTATAAATTATAGCGTTTTAATTTTTATGTTGTGTTCAAGAAACTCAATCACATCTTGCATATGAAAGGCGGTAAATGTTGACACCTCTAAATATTGCAGTAATTGTCAAGTTAGAGCCGGACTTTTCTGAAGGAAACGTAAGTTACAATCCCGATGGAACACTTAATCGCGCCGAGACTAAAAATATTTTGGGTCCACATAGTGCACTTGCTGCAAGTGCTGCATTTTATTCAAAGGTAAGATACGGAGCACATATTTCAATTGGAACAATGGGCCCTCCAAATGCCGATTTAATTCTTCAGAGTGCACAGCAGATATCTGATGCAGACGAGACTTTTCTTTTCAGCGATAGAATTTTTGCAGGTGCTGATACTCTTGGCACTGCTGAATTACTAAAGACTGGAATTCTAAAGATGCGGGGAAAGATGGACATAGTATTTTCAGGACACAGAGCTTCTGATGGAGAGACTGGCCAAGTTGGACCGCAGACTGCATGGAAGCTTGGATTTACTTTTCTTGGAAACGTTATTGATTATGAGATAGATATGGAAAAGAGAATTGTGAGAGCAAAACGCTCAGTCCGACTACAAGGATTTTATGATATTGTAGAAGAGGTAGAAGCCCCACTGCCAGTCTTTATCGCAATCGACCCATCATACAAGCCTGTATTCAATACTGCTTCGCAAAGACTAGCTTGTGAAAAATATAAAAAAGAGGCAAATGACAGGGCACAAAATTTCAAACAAACTCTAAAAGTTTTCAATGCTGAACAACTTGGAGCGGATCCAAAACTCATAGGACTAGCTGGTTCTCCAACTATTGTATTCAAAGTAGAAAAGATTCCAAAAGGAAAAGCTGGTAGACAGGCAGAGGTGGTTGATGGTTCTAGCAAGGAAGAGATGGTAAGAGTTGTTGCAAGACTTCGTCAAGCATTATCTACAATGGTGATAAAATGACAGACGGAGATTATAGACATCTGTATGTTGTAATGGAACAAGAAGAAGGAAAACTTGTTCCAGTAAGTCTTGAGATGCTCTGTGAAGCAAGAAGGCTCATGGATGATTTTAATATCAAATATTCTTCCAACGAAAAAGTTGTTGCTCTTCTTCTAGGAGACGGTGTCAAGGAAATCTCAAAAGATCTTATTGAACATGGTGCAGATGTTGTAGTACTTGCAGATAATCTCGAGTTGCGTTATGTAAGAAATACAATTTATACAAAGTTGATTGCCCAGATTGTAACAGACAAAGATGTAGCAGCTAAAGTTGAATCAATCGATGTTGGTAGTTTTAAAAAACCTCGTTACATGTTCTTTGCAGCAGATAGTGTAGGAAGACATCTCTCTTCTACTGTATTAGCAGAGCTTGATTCTGGTCTTGCATCAGATATTAACAAACTTATAATCGAAGATCTTCCATTAACCCACCAGATTAAAACCGCGGGCAAGCCTCTCATATATGAAAAAACACTTGAGATGTATAGACCTGATTTTTCAGGCTTTTTGTGGACTACAATTCTCTGCCTTGATAATAGAAATCCTACCATTGAGAGAGACTATCACCCACAGGCATGCAGTATAATACCTGGAGTCTTTGAGATCAAAGAATCTGATCATACTAGAACTGGCAAGGTTATCGAATATTCTCCAAGATTTGACCAAAAGGATCTATTGGTTAAGATACTTGATCGTAAAATTATAAAAAGTGAAGTTGATTATGATGCCTGCAAAACCATTGTAAGTTTTGGTCGGGGAATAAAGGAATCTCCAGAAGAAAATGTCAAACTAATAGAACAGCTTGCATCAGAGTTAGATGCAGAGATTGGAATTTCTCTGCCGTTATCAAAAAAACCAATTTCAATCAATCAAAGCGTTGATTCAAAATATTTTATTGCAGACAGAGTGATTGGCAGTAGTGGAAGAAAGGTAAGTCCCAAGTTGTACATTGCAGTGGGTATTAGTGGAGCAATCCAGCATCTTACTGGTATGAAAGACTCTGAATTTGTTCTTGCAATAAATCCTGATGAAAATTCTCCAATAAAAGATGAATGTGATATGTTTATCAAAGGAAAAATGGAAGATGTACTTCCGCTATTGATTGAAAATCTTAAAACGCAGAAAAAGGTCGTCCAAGCATAGGTGTATGAATTTTGGAAAAGTATGATGTTGTAATTGTTGGTGGAGGCTCTTCTGGACTTGCAGCTCTGAAGCAGTTATCAAACCGAGGCAAACAAGCTATTCTTTTAGAATCGGGTGGTAAGGTTGGCTCAAAGAGTGTTTCAGGAGGAATACTATATTCAAAAAAACCAAAGAAAGCAAATGTGCACAATGTTGAAGATGTCTATGAAAATTTTCTCTCTGATGCACCTGTAGAGAGAAAAATTACAAAATACATTTTGCATTCTACCTCAAAGGACAAGGTCTTTTCGATGGATTTGACATCGGCTCATGAGTATGAGGCAAACTTTGGCTACTCTGTTCTTATGAATAAATTAAACAAATGGTTTGCAGACCAGGCAAACGAGAGCGCTCAAAAATACGGTGGGGGAATTATCCCAGGAGTACATGTCAGAGATATAAAATGGGATGGTGATAAAACAATAATCTATACTGATGAACTTGAAGAGATTCAAGCAAGTGCAGTTATTGCATCTGATGGAGTAAATTCTGAAGTTGCAAATATTACCGGTGCTAGAAAAAAATTTTCACCAAGTGAATTATACCAAGGTGTAAAAGTGGTAGTAAAATTACCAGAAGATATAATCAATGAACGATTTGGAATTAGCTCACAAGAAGGTGCAGCTCATCTATTTGCAGGAGATGTTACTCTAAATCATATAGGTGGAGGATTTGTTTATACGAATCAAAATACCTTGTCTGTTGGCGGAGTTTATCATTTGGATTCCTTACTTGAAAATCCAGTCTCACCATATGAAATGATAAATGCACTTTTAAAAAATCCAATGATAAGTGAATTTATCAAAGATCAAGTCCCTGTAAAAAAAGAAATAGACAAGAGTCTATCAAAAGAAGAACAAATTCGAATTCGCTTTGCAACAACTAAACTAATCAAGTCATGGACGGAAACAAGAGACGCGGTACTTTCTTCAAGTGGCAGAGACAGGCTAATCAAAAGTGGAAAATATGCATCTGAGGATGAAATACGAGCACAATTGGCCTCACTTCAAACTCAGATGGCCGATAAATATGGAGTTACACTTGAGACTGATTATGTCGAAGTAGAATATAGCGCAAAGCTAATTCCTGATGGAAAGCGAGGCAGGATGAAAAATCCTTTCATTAAAAATGTCTTATTTACAGGCGATGCGGCTGGAAGAGGAATATTCATTGGACCAAAAATAGAGGGCCTTAACGTAGGAATTGATGATGGAGTGAGGGCTGCAAATGCTATTGCAGATGCTCTGGATAAAAATAACTTGTCTTATGATACTCTTGGCAACGCATATTCCAGTTCTTTGGAGGAGAGCCACTATACTAAAGACATGAAAGAGATAGACAAGGATTATCTTAAGATCTTCCTAGTTGCTGCAAAAGATATTCCAAAAGATATCCTAAGTTCAAAGTACGGCATGGTAATCAAGCTGATGTCAAGTGATAAACTAAGAAATCTCTCAATTGGACTTGCAAATATTTTAGGATATGAAAAATTATTACCACTAGTAGAATCCGAAGAGACCTATGTCAAAGTTCCAATGGAATTAGCAGACAGATTGGGCCAAAAAATTACTTCTTCTTACACTCTGAGCATACCGTCAATTGCTGCAAGAATTGGAAAATTAAATTTCAGTGATGATGAGATGGCACACATCAAAGTAATAAAACCCACAAGTGATTTTATGAAAAAGATGGTAACACTATGTCCCACAAGATGTTACTCTATAGAAAATGACAAGGTGATGATACAACATGAGGGATGCATCGAATGTGGAACATGTTCTGAAGAAACAGATTGGAAACATACTCGTGGAGAAAAGGGAATCACCTATCAATACGGCTAAATTTTTTTATTATATTTTAGATATTTTACAAATGATTTGATTTATCGCGTAATCAAGTCAGGTGTTTTTTCTATTTTTCGCAGCTGTTCATATGCTTCTCTGATATATGCATAAAAATCAGGCATTGCGGGGTCTAGCATTGTATATGCCAAGTAAAAGTCTTCAGCCTCTCTTACATATCTCTTGATCTTTTCATGCCCTGGAATTTTGGCAATGAATCTCATGTTGTTTAGTCTATCTGCAAGTTTGATTACTTTCACATCGTAATCTGATTTTGATAACATATTGCAATAATCATGAAACCTTTCAAATTCGCGCTCTTTATTGCTAGACCCGGGGTAAATTTCTAATGGCTTTGTCTTAAGAGTTGTAGCCACCTTGTTAACATAATAGCCAAATCTATGCTCAAAGTACGCATCAAAACCATATGCCTTTGAGGCATACAGGTCTAAAATTCGTTCATCATCTTCTAAAATATCATGTAGCATGGCAGAAACTATCTGGGTACTTGTTACTGATCTATTTACTGACATGTAGTGTCTTATCACATCCATCGTGACTGGCCAAATGTGAGTTTCAAGAAAAGATGAAGTGCTGTCCTCTCGTTTTACTCCTGCATGTGCCTCTTTTACCAACTCTATTGCACTTTCAACAAAATTAGCTACGTGGAGATTGGTCTCTTTTTCAATAAATGGTATAATATCAGCAGTTTTGATCGATTCCATGTTTATATCTATGTCATACTCATTGAAAAATATGATCATTTTTGGTGCTGTCAAGTCTCCGTCGGAAATTCTCTGTGTCAAAAAACGTTGGTTGATAGATTCTATTTCTCAGTATTCCATACTTTGTATTTTCTAAGGCAATATAGAGTACTGATTAATATCACTACTCCAAAAGTAATAAAGAGCAATGGAATAGCTACCTCTAATTGATTTGGCGTTGGGTGATGTCTCTCTATAATGATGAAGGAAATTATTGAGTAGACTGACGTAATAATAACAACTCTAGCAGTGAGTTCCTTAGTAAGAGTTCCAAAAATTTTCATGTTTGTTTTCTACTTGCATTCTGAATTAAGGTTATCCATTTATTTTCGCCCTTTATCTCAATTCCACAACCCAATCAAAGAACTGAAAATAAAATAAGTAATACCTGATTCTAATCTATATGGTAGATTTTTTTTATTTCAAGTTTAAGATTTTATTTTAAAATGAATTTATCCTATTGAGTTATCAATTCAGTAGGCTTGATCTTATTTTTCATGTAAGGAATTAGTTTTCCCATATCTTCCATTGCATCATCGATATTTTTTTTCTGCTGCATGCCAAGTTTTGGACCAATTCTTTGCTCGTATTCAGAAATTTCCACATAAAGTTTTTGCCCCTTATCCATAAGTTCATGTGCTTTTCTGATAGGATCAGAGTGATCGTTCCAACCCCAGGTAAGTTTTGATATCTCTCCAGATAACTCAAAAATTTTAATCACTTTAAGGAGGCCTTCTTCATCAAAGTATTCTGACATACTTTTAATGTAAATTATTTATATTCTATTAGGCACAGTTTGTTCTTTGTAAACAAGCTTGGCGTAATGGAGCATTTGTGGGATTTTTTAACAAATATTGGTTTTTCATAACGACAAAAAATTAAGAGCATTTTATGCATAATTCTAATGGATACAGAGTTTGTTTACTAACTCCTTGATTTTATTCATATCAAAGGGCTTTGGAAGAATTGCTGTAGCGCCATACTCTTCTAATTTTTCATCAATATCGATTGAACCGCTGACTAGAACTACAACCGCATTTGGATCACACTCTTTGATATTTTTTAATCCATAGAATCCGTCATATTCAGGCATGTGGATATCCATGAATAGAATATCAGGTCTGTGTTTTTGATATAACTCTGCAGCTTCTTTACCATTTCTTCCTGTGGCTATGACGTTTATGTTGCTAAATTGTAGTAATTCAACAAAACAAGTAAGCAATTCCTTATTGTCATCAATAACTATAGCATTGATTCCCATATGCTATGGAGATTGCATGCCTTCTATAGGGTATAGTCTGTTTTTTGTAAACAAACGTGATATTTCATGTAACTATTTGACGAACTAAACGGTTCGGTCATGTGCACATATGATTTTTCACAGATATCGGCAAATAATGAATGGAGGATATGGCTTCACAAATTGGAGATGTGCCACCATTGTGAAACTATGATGATCCAGTTAAAAGATAACTTCAACTGGGTAAATCAGATTTGAAAAAACCATTCTATTTACCAACGTTTTACACATATCTTAAGGACATAATTCTCCATTTTCCTCCCCGATCAAAGAATTAAAAATAAATAATAACTAAGAAAAGTCATTTTTTCTCATGTCATTTCTTAGAGGTGCAAATAGAACGGCTGTAGTGATGTGTATTGAAATAGCATTGATGAGAAAAGGTAATGTCAATTATAGCCTGGTTCTATCAAAACTTCATTCACTTTACAACTGTAGTATCTATGATTGTATAGACAATCCAATATCTTTGAAAACTGTATTAAAACAAGTTTACACGAATGATTATGATTCTATTTTAGATGATATTGGTAAAGAGATGATTGTAATGGATATGGGAGAACTTAAACTCGAGTTTTCACAAATAATGAGAAGTAATCCGTGACATATACAATACTTGTAGCAGACGATGAAAAATTTATCCGAGATGTACTCAAAGATATCCAACACGTCATATGAATTGCATGATAAACCCATGATCCCATCTTGTAATTACATGCAAGACAACAAGTGTCACAAGCATTGCAGCAAGAATTGCCTGACCATGGACTAGTCTGCTAAAGAATTTTAAATTCTTACCAGATGTGAATTTGAGTATTATTCCACTAATCATTGATACTGTCATGAGTATGGCCATTGAAAGTGAGATATAATCCAGG
>JANXYF010000203.1 GCA_025350175.1 Nitrosopumilales archaeon
CGTGCACCTGTGATTGCACTCAGCTATGTACAAGGTGTGGAAGAAGTTTTTGTACTAAGCATCTGTTAGAGCTCTCAGAAAAATGCAGTGGATTCAAAGTAATCATCCACTCAATTTTACGAGATGACCTAACAGAGATTCTAAAGCAGATCATGGAGGTAATGCTGAGAACGATATGACCAATTTCAAATCCCCTGACGAGTCCGTGAAATTCGGACGAAACAACAATGTTGTAGGGAGAAAACTAGGAGGTGAAATATAGCGAATGACTAAAAAACAAATACAAAATCAGTCTAGAACTGAGAATAAATTAAAAAATAAAGTTCAGAGTATTCTTGCAATAAGCGCAGGAACACTCCTATTGAGTGCAAGCTACTTAGGATTTGCATGGGCGGATACAGGGCAGACGTCGGGAAATATTCAGATCAAGGCAACTAATGCCATAAAGAATGATCCTGGAATGATGAAGATATTAACCAACATAGAAATCTTCAAACAAAAATATGCTGCACTACAACAGAAACAAGATTTGATGGCACAGCAGCAAAGCCTAATTGATCAACAACGCAAAATTGCAAACGATTACTTGCAAGCAGATTTGGCAAGTTCAAACAACTTCAATGACATGAGCAATCCAACAAAAGCATATGCAAGTTTTGTCAGTAAGGTAGACAGTTCTGCTCAGAATGTGTTCTTGAGTCAGTTTGCATATATGCAAGCAAAAGTAGCAAATGGAAAACTTGCTATGAACCAAGTATTGCAAAATGGCGGTACTAGAGAAGAGGCATTAAACGCATACTATAACGGAGCTTCAACCCATATGACTGAACTTGTAAGTGTCAATAAAGACATCAACATAAAGTACCATCTTGCAAATGAAAATACGCAGAACATGTTCAACAAGTATGGAAACTTTAAAAAATATTCAGCATCTTAACCCCCAACTTTTTATTTATTCATTTTTTGGCATCAGCCATGGGCCATATCATCGAGTTTTATTTTTTTCAATACTTTCTTACCACTTTTGACAATAATAAGCGGATTTTTATTTTCGTAATCCATTAGAATTTTTGCAGAAGAAATACTTCCTTCATAGACGTGCCTTGGTTTGTCTATATTTGTATCAGTCCAAATACAAACATGTTTATCACAAATTATGATACAATCTTCAATTGTTTCACCACTGTTTCTAATTCTAATTTGTGAGCCACTCACGGTTAAGAATTTGTCTAGTGTAAAATTATATTCTTTGGCTATCTTTCTTGCCACCTTAGTCCTAACAAGCCATGTAATTATACCAACAACTCCTGTTGCAACAACAGATGTTATAACACCTTCAAATAATTTAATCGAGTCACCTGAATTATTTGTAGAAGGTTTAGTTACAGGAGATTGAGGCGGACTAGAATTAGAGATGACAAGAGGAGGATTCACAGATTGTTGAACCGTATGAAGATTCTGATATTGAATAAGACCTGCAAGATCATTGTTTACAGTATCAGATGTTTGACCCACGTTAGATAAAATAGTTCTCGGGTCCTTGATGACTACAAGTTGTTGATAATCACTCTGTGATAGTATTACTCCCGATAGTAGAGTACCATCAGGTGAAGTAAAATCTAGTCGCACATTATTTGTTTGATACGTAGGCGTAGTAGGAGATGGCAAAGTGTTGGATGATGAGGAGATGGTCTGATTTGGTTTTCCCACAGGAACAAGTGGAACAAATGTTGTAGCAGAGGCTTCATTTGATGGATTACTATGAGTGCCAACGTAAACTGCAGCAACTCTGTAAGTGTATGTACTTCCAGGAGTCAATCCAGTTATAACATATTTTGTGGTGTCATTTCCACTATTATCATCAATTACCTGATAATCCCCAGGGGCATTTTTCAATTCAATTTTATATCCTAGCAGAGTTTGACCGTAAGATTCCAATGGCGGCAACCATGAGAGATCTATTTGTGTAGACGAAACAGATTTTGCAATCAGTGGTGCAGGTACAGAATCTTGGCTTAGATGATTATTTTGATATGTCATCAAACGATCTAAATTATTGTTTATTGATTCAGCTGTAGGTACTGCATCAAGTATCACACTTCTAGGATCTTTTTTGTGTTGCAATCCAAGATAATCGCTTGGGCTAACCACAACACCTGTAAGAGTAGTTCCATCTGAAGGAACAAAATCAAATTTTACATTGGTGGAAGGAGACGAAAGTGGTGGAGTTTGTGGAGGAGTAGAAGTAGATAATGGAGTAGCAGTGGCAGGATTAGAAGGGTCGGTAGATGTATCATCTGAATAAATTGTAGAAACATTATAGGTATATGTCACGCCAGTTTTTAGACCAGTCATAGAATAGGTCGTAATTGTACTTCCAGTATTGTCTACTATTACATCATACACGCCATTGCTTAGTCTTTGTTCTATTTTGTAACCTACTATTATTTTACCATAGTTTTGTGTGGGTGCAGTCCAAGAAAGATCAATTTGAGTAGGTGAGACTGCAGTAGCACTAAATCCGGTTGGAGTAATTGTTGGTACTGGATTCTTTGCCCCCTCAGCATTGAAGTTTATACTCCAAGTACCAATCAGCATAAACATAATTGCTAAAATGAAGAACCTTTCAAATTTCATTTTCATGACTTTCTAATTTTAAACAAATCAATCATATTTATTCTTAAGAATAAACAACTAGTCATAGCTTAAAATGGCTTTAGTATGATTTTACCTGATAATTCTCAATACAATCAAGAATCAAATATTGAATGTTTCAAGTTTGGCCTTTGAGATTGAAGGTGTTAAGAGGGCAAACAACAAAAGTCGCTTCCCGATGGTTTTAATGATCCTACTTCAGAACTTGCAAATTTTGGTTTGCCACGCTCTTGTCTCATGATGTCATAACATGGAAAAGGTGGGCTTCAAACTGAATTAAGGCGCCGGGAGAGAGATTTGAACTCTCGAACCCTTGCGAGTACGCGCTTTATGGTTTACTAATTTCCAGGCGCGCGCCCTACCAGGCTAGGCGACCCCGGCATTCATCTCGCCAATTCATTTTCGTTGTAAAACCGACTATATATTACTGTAAGAGATAATCATTTCACAAACTTTTTTCTGTAAATACCAGCAATTATTGCAGAGCCTATGAAGGGCGCAGTCCAGTACAACCATAGATCGTTAAGATAACCAGATATAATTGCAGGTGCCAATGCCCTTGCAGGATTCATAGAAGCTCCCGAAATAAATGCCAAAAAGAAGATATCAAGACCTACAATTCCTCCTATTACAATTCCACCAAATCCCCATAGTCCTTTTGTATGAACAACTACCATAATTACAGCCATCAGTAATGCTGTAGCTAGAATCTCAACTCCAACTATGAGAGGAATTTGGAAATGGTAATCTGGTGCGTTTGCTCCAAGATTTGCTTCTGTACCCAGTACATATTTTACAAAGATGCTACCTAACAATGCGCCAATTATCTCTGCAACAAGATATACTGGAAAGAGATTCTTTGGCATGTGTTTTGTAATAAAAAATCCAACTGTCACTGCTAGATTGAAGTGTGCCATAGATATCTTGCCAAATGCATAGACCAAAAATGCCACTGCAACTGCCGGAGCAAGAGCTACAAACCAGAGACCAAATGTTCCAGAATATTTTACTGTCAGCACTACAGAACCTGTTGCAAATACCACTACAACAAAAGTACCAATTAATTCAGCAAAGAACCTCTTTTGATTAGAGGATAATCCATTTGCTATTCTAGAGTTTTGCAAAGTTGTCTTACCTTTAGTTCAATATTGTCCCTTATCTCACGCACTTTCTCAATGGGTTTTCCCTTTGGATCTTCAATATTCCAATCAACGGAGTTTTTCATAAAAACTGCAGGACATTCAGTTTTATCCATACAGCCCATATTTACGTTCAGAATTGAATCTTTAATAATTTCATTAGTTAGTACCTTAGGTTTCTGTTTGCCAAGGTCTATACCAATTTCTTTCATTGCCTCCACTGCAATAGAATTTATCTCTGGAGTGGGTTTTGTACCAGCACTTATTGCCTCATATCCCTCTGGTGCATATTTTTGGAAAAATCCCTCTGCCATCTGACTTCGTCCAGCATTCTCAATGCAAACAAACAGAATTCTTTTTAAAGTAGACATGAAATACTTATATAAATTCTAATTTATATAAATCTATATTGATATGAATGGATTAACTCTACTCAAATGCATCTGTGAGGACACACGGTTTAACATACTTGAATTATTACAGAAAAATAAAGAAATGTCAGTCAATGATCTAGTTTTAAAATTAAAAAAAGATCAACCACTAGTATCACATCATCTAAAATCATTAAAACAATGTAAGATTATAAGCTCCAAAGAAAATGGAAAATCCACAATGTACTTTATCTCCAATAAAGAAATTTCAAACTTGATAAAGGAAATAGTAAAAGCTGGAGACAAGATAGCTATAAAGTGTGAAGATCCAATCTGTAATTGTTAAAATAATCCTCAGTGAGAAATGATTTTTAATTCATTTGTATATCATTTCAACAAATTTATGGTAACAGATTTTTTTAGTGAAGCACTAACATCTTCAGTGGTACTTGATACTATCTTGTATCTTCCTTGGTATGCTTTGCTACCATCAGATTTAGTTTGATCCCAGACAAATGTCTTTTCTTCTT
This sequence comes from Nitrosopumilales archaeon, assembly GCA_025350175.1. Classification (GTDB taxonomy): domain Archaea; phylum Thermoproteota; class Nitrososphaeria; order Nitrososphaerales; family Nitrosopumilaceae; genus Nitrosotalea. Next base: position 4,696 of record JANXYF010000203.1, read on the forward strand.
TTGGGTCTAGCTTAGAAATTACTTGTGCAGATAAAGGAGAATATACAAGTATTCCATCAAGTCTGGTTATCTTCAACCCATAAGAAGCATCAGAAAATGTAAGAGGTATAGTGCCTGAATTTATTATTCTAATGTTAACCGGTTCTCCAAGATGATAGTTGATTTTATCAGGAATTATAGTAAGAGATGTACCGTTCTCATATACAAGAGTTGGAACCTGATTTGCAATTTGAGAAAGATAATATCCCAAGAGTCCGGCGGCTACCAATCCGACCATGAAAAATATTGCAGCGCCTTTTGGTATCAACTTGAAAAATTTGATTTGATTCCTTTGTAATTGTTAACTACGGGCTTTGTTCTCCAACTTTTTGGATAGGTGTTAGGAGCCATGATAATTCTTTTTATCTTAAAGGCAAAGCCTTTGGTATTTTCAACAATCTCATCTTCATTCAGAGTTGCTTCTGCAAGAGCTACAACCTCTCCTTTTTGTGTATATATTGCAACAAAATCTCCACGCTTCAGTCCAGGCGATATTTCAAGAATACCAGGAATTGCAAGCTGAGCTCCATGGCAAAGAGCATCTACTGCAGAGTCTCGTATTACAACTGACTTTATCTCGCTTAACGTAAATTCTATTGGCATCATTATTCTCCTCAGTTTTTTGTCATCTCCATTTTCTTTCCATAAAGCATAAGCATCAACAAGGTCGTGTATTTTTACTAAATTAGAATCCTCATTGAAGTGTCCCACTCTACTTCTTCTAAGCTCAATCATTGTTGCACCTTCACTAAGAATCTCTCCCATATCATAGAAAATTTTTCTCACATAGGTTCCTGCTTCACATAAAATTCTTAAAAGTAGTAATCTTTCCTTTTGTTCTATTACTTCAATTTCATACACATGTCTGATTCTGGTTTGTCTAGATACTGCAGATCGTTGCGGTGGCTTTTGAAAAATCTTGCCAGTAAGTTGTTTGAGTACATCAGCCAATTTTTCTTTTGGCGGGAGTGTATGTAGTCTTCCAAGAGCATGATATTCTTTTGGACCAAGTAACAAAACTATGAGAGCCTTTGTAGCTTCACCCAGTCCTATTGGCAAAAGTCCAGATACTTGTGGATCAAGTGTTCCACTATGACCTGCTTTTGGAACATTCAGTATTTTCTTAACCCATGCTACTGTCTCATGACTTGTGGGACCATTTGGTTTGTCTAACAAAATGAAGCCATAGTTGAGAAGCTGCTCAATTGATCTCTGGTCATAATATGTACCATGGGCATCATTTGTGATGTCCTGGTCGATTACTCTAAGATTTTGTAATTGTTTGAGTGTCATAGTAGTATTTCACTGCGTTTTTTGCCTGTTCAAGAACTTGTTCAGGTCCAAGATCATCTGTGTTTATTATTTTATCAAATACAGAAAGGTCTTCTCCAAAATCAAAACCATAAAGCTTCTTGTATAACGTTCTATTTTCATCATATCTCTTTTTTACTATCCCAAGTGCATCTTGTATTGATATATTATCTCGCATTGTCATTCTTTTAGCACTATTTTCATGTGAACCTGCAAGCCAGATTTTAATTCCATCTTTAACTAACCAAGGTAAAGTATAGCTTGTTATGATTACGTTTTCAGTTAGAAATATTTTTTTCAATTTTTCATCAACTCCTTTATCAAATTCAGAATTTCCTTTTCGGATATTAAGAAAACTCATTCCTTCATCTGTGTCCCAAAAATCATCATTATCTGTTTCAAAGCCTTGATCCTTAGCCATTTCTTTTAACACGTCGCCTCCACTGAGATATTTCAAATCAAATTCTTCTCCCAATCCTTTTGCTATTGTAGTCTTTCCTATGGCTGGTGGACCAGAAATTATGACTGAGCGAAGCAATTTAGCTTGTATCCATTGTAGTTTTTGTAATTCTCATTATGATACCACTAAAGGCAGCAGATGATAGGAAGTACCATGCCCAGAAATACAATTCGTTTACATGATGACATATGTTAGGATTACCAGGAAGTTGAGATGCTGCCACTTTTGCAGCAGTACAAGTTAATTCAAAAAATCCTCCAGGTATTATGTTTAGATTTATTGGAGAAATGGCTACAGTGTAGGAAAAGAGCGGTGGAAGTACAAAATAGAACACCATGATCAATGGAAGAAATGTAATCATCATTGGTCTCATATTCATTTGCATAACTTCCATATTCATTTTGTTCATGTATGCAGATTTCTTGTTAAGCTCATCAGTTTTTTCTTGATCTTTTGATTTGAATGCAGCCATTCTTTCCTTTTGCCAAGCTCTTGTTTCTTTGAGTAATCTTTTCAATTTGTCTTGGTCAACCATCTTTCGCTTTATCATTGCATTAAGCAGGTTAAGACCTATAGAAATAAACATTATTCCGAAAGCAGCTGGTATCATTCCCTTTACTATTGGATTTGCACTTCCCATCGGACCCTTGCTTAGGCCTGGAATCTGTAGCGCTATCGTATTTATGAAATCAAAGAATATGCTATGTTCCATTGTTAAACCCCATTGCACTTAGGATACCTTTTGCCGCTTCATCAACCTTACCTTCTGTGTTAAGAACCATCTTAATTGGTGAACCGCAAAGTATTGAGCAAGTAGACAGCATTGCACTTGTAACATCAAGTTCTTTTTTTATCGTATCAATTGATACAATGTCACGAGTTCTACTAGTATCCGTCATTCTACGATTATAGATCTCTTCAGGTCTTGCTGATATCATAATAAAACTATCAGGATTGAGTATCTCTAAAACATGATTTGGAAGCCCCGGATAGAAGCCTTCCTGTGTAGAAATGAATGCGTGAGTATCCACAATCACTACGTCATCAGAGATTGAAGCTATTGTTCTTGCAGCCATAGATTGTAATTCTCTTTGCTCTTTAACTGAAAGTTTTCTAAGATCATCCCTATTCTGAACTCCTTTCTTTTTAGCTTCGTTGAACATCACCGTTCCAAAAATTGAGACGCTTACTTTGACATTTTTCTCTTTTAATAATTCTACTACGCGTGATACAACTGTAGTCTTTCCAACACCTGGAATTCCTACAATTATTACCCGATTACTTTCTGCCAAGTAATGCACCCAGTGTAGGCATTACTTCTTCGACTCTTTCTCGAACAAGTAAATTGTAATAGTTAATTAGAATATCAACTGTCAACAACATTCCTGTCCCTGATCCAAATGTTCCCAGTACATCAGAAGTACCAGCTAACAATCCAAGTATCATAGAACCAATTATAGTAACAGATGGAATGTATTTTTGAAGTAGATTTTCTACTGGTTGATTTGAACGTCTGAAACCTGGAATTTGTACGTCGGCATCAAGGAGGTTTTTGGCTGCGCTTTTTGCAGAAAGACCGCCAAGCTCAATCCACAATCTACCAAATAAAACTACGATCCCAACCATGAATAAAATATACAAAACAGCTCTCATGGGATCTAATGCAACAATATCCAAACCACGTGGTGCAGTTACATAGTACAGTACACCCCCTGTTGGAGTGGATGGCGACGTTGGATCAAACATTCCTAAGAAATTCAGGAATGGGTTTGCATTTCGGGGGTTAAAGTTGGCCCACATGATTTGTCCCATAAACACTGC
>JANXYF010000230.1 GCA_025350175.1 Nitrosopumilales archaeon
TTTTAAGAAAGGTGACAAGGTAATAGTCTATCCTGCCTTTGATGGCAAAGTTCCTCGAGTATCTTTTGGAATCATTGGGGGATTTGGAAAATACCGTGGAGGCTATGCGGAATTAATTACAGTTCCAAAAAAGAATATAATAAAAAAACCAAATTGGTTATCTGACAGAGAAGCTGCTGCAATCAATGTATCATACCTTACAGCTTGGAACATGTTGGAAAGATCAAGATGTAAAAAAGGGGACATTGTTCTAATCTGGGGAGCTAACAGTGGAGTGGGCTCGGCAGCAATATTACTTGCAAAAGCTAAAGGATTGAAAGTCATAACAATCGCATCAGATAAGAACAAAATAAAATTTGCAAAGAAACTAGGTGCAGATTTTGTAATAGATCGTAGTACACAGAATGTAACATCTGAAGTTCTAAAGATTACAAATCAAGTTGGAGCGGATGCAGTAATTGATCATGTTGGTGCAAAAACTTGGCCTGTAAGCCTTGAAGTTCTTAAAGTAAGAGGCAGAATGATTGCATGTGGTACAACAACAGGTGGAGAAGCTACAGTAAACATCAGGGCATTTTACAGCAAAGAGGCTCAAATAATTGGGGCATATCTTGGATCAAAATCACAATTGATATCACTGCACAAATTTATGAAATTAAAAAAAATAAAACCTGCAATTGATGATACATTTGAACTAAAAGATGCCAAGCTTGCGCATCAAAAGATGGAACAGAGTAATCAGTTTGGAAAGATTTTGTTACACGTATCTAGCTGACAAATTGTCTGCAATCACAGTCTAGTACAAGACAGGTCTCACTGTGCCTGATATGGTCATACATGCCATGGCCACAACTGACATTTTTACACGTATACCTAGTCTTTTCCCTCTCAACGACCTTGCGGGCAATCTCATTTGCCTGTTCTTTAGAGTAGCCCTTTTTGTCAATGTAATAATGGACTACTCTGTTGTATAGTTCATTTGGGTCAAATGTATGGCTCAAGACTGATAGAAAATAACAGTTCCCAAACTATTAGTTCTTGCTTTTTTTTATTGGGCCTGAGATTCTCTTTCACGTAAAATATTCAAAGCAGAGCCTGCCTTGAACCACTTTATTTGGAAATCATTGTATGAGTGTTTGAGTAAAATCTCATCTTTTGTTCCGTCCTTGTGGTGTAAAATACATCTAACATTTTTTCCTGGTTGCAATTGGGACAAATCCAAGATGCTAATTTTATCAGTCTCTTGTACTTTATCATAATCAGCTGGATTTACAAAAGTAAGTGCAAGTACTCCTTGTTTTTTGAGATTAGTTTCATGAATTCTGGCAAAACTTCTTGCAACTACGGCACCACATCCAAGATATCTCGGAGACATGGCAGCATGTTCCCTGCTGCTGCCTTCACCATAATTATTATCACCAATTACTATCCATTTGAGTCCCTTGTTTTTGTACTGTCTTGCAACAACTGGAAATGATTCTGTATTTCCATTTAGTTCGTTCTTTCCTTTACCAACATCGCCTGAAAATGCATTTACTGCACCAAGGAATACGTTATCACTTATTTTATCAATGTGACCACGCAATGACAACCACGCACCTGCTGGAGATATGTGATCTGTTGTACACTTACCTTTAGCTTTTAGCAACAGTGGTAGTTCCACAAAGTCTTTTCCGTCCCACTTCAAAAATGGTTCTAGTTTTTGCAATCTTCCACTTGCAGGATTTATCACAACAGTAATCTCGTCTGGATTTGCAGCCGGTGGAACGTAAATATCTCCAATATTTGAAAATCCCTTGGATGGAACTTCGGGTGCCTTTTTTGGAGGCTCTAGCTTGAACTCTTTTCCATCAGGTCCCTTGAGAGAGTCCTTAAGTGGATTAAATGATAACCTGCCTCCTAGTGCAAGTGCGACAATTAGTTCAGGACTACCCATAAAGGCCATCGTTTCTCTTCTGCCATCATTTCGTCCTGGGAAATTTCGATTAAATGAAGTAATTATTGTATTTGGCTCGCCTGGTTTCATCTCAGGTCTGTTCCATTGTCCTATACATGGACCGCATGCATTTGCAAGAACAGTTGCTCCGATATCATTTAGTGTTTTCATCTGTCCATCGCGCTCTATCGTTGCACGAATCTGTTCTGAACCAGGAGTTACAAGAAGAGGAATTTTTATACCAATCCCATGAGACTTGGCCTGGTCTGCAACAGATGCAGCTCTTGTCATATCTTCATAAGAAGAGTTGGTGCAACTTCCAATAAGTGCTACAGATATAGTATCAAGATAATTATTTTTCTTGACATCATCAGCTAGCTGAGATATTGGTCTTGCAAGGTCGGGAGTGTGTGGGCCTGCAATATATGGCTCCAATGTAGATAGATCAATTTCTATAACTTTGTCAAAATATTTTTCTGGATTTTGTTCAACTTCTGGATCTGCAACTAGGATTTCTCTGTGCTTGTTTGCAAGTTCTGCAATCTGTCCACTAACCGTGGACAG
>JANXYF010000011.1 GCA_025350175.1 Nitrosopumilales archaeon
GCAATTTCTCCTGGTCTATAATTTAATTTACTTGGTAAGATATCTAATTTAATATTTGGTAGCTCATGAATATTTTTAATCACATTAAAGGAACCTGTGGTTGTAGTACCAGCATAGTGTACTTCATATTTGTATGTACCAATCTTCTTGGAAAAATTCTTCAATACTAATGTATCATGTACAGAACGTGGATGAAATTGATCACTAGTTGTATTTTCCAAAGGATCTGTTATCTTCAAAGTTGCGGTTGACTGCGTTAATCTTGTTAAAATGATATCAATTGTTACATCACTTCCTTGATAATATGTAGCCGAAGTTTGTGCTGATATTTCCATTAGTTTGTGTATGTCACCCAAAAGAAATGGTACTTCGATAAAAGAATTAAAATATTGAACTTTTAACTTGTATAAACCCGATGGATTGTATCTAGAAAGTTCGAACATTGGAAAATGGTATAATACACTAGGTCTATCTGCTAATACTTGGATTTCTTGTGAACCTACTGCAAGATTTCCATCTCTGTCATAAAAATTCAGATAATAGGATTTTGCATATTTGGCCTCGGGATTGTAATAAGATGAAGTGATGTTGATATTCATTATATTAGGTTCATAGTAAGTTACTTTATTCATGAATACTACTACATTAAGAGGAATCACATCAAAGTGGACTGTCTGACTAATGCCTCGATATTGATAATTAATTGACCATGGACCAAACTCATTGTCAAATGCATCACGTATTATTTGATGCACTGTTTTTCCAAACTTTAATTGACTATCAACTGTTCCTGATAATACTGAATTATCAGGTCTATGAGCTATCCAATTGACGTTACCACCATCATATCCATCAATTGCAAGATTGATCTTTATCCAATCATTTGCAGTAAAATTTTGTTTTTGGGGAATAGCACTTAGTGTAAATGCACTTGCATTTTGACATGTAATAAAGACTAGAATCACAAATAAAAACAAAGGAATTAGTTTTTTCATTGATTTCTGTCAGTTTCTGACAAATTAATTACTTTGGCAGAAAATCATTCATAAGAAGATCCAATTAAATAAATAATGAACAAGTACAGATTGAATACTTGAACGTAAGACTTTATGAAATATTCACGTCTGTTGAGGGAGAAGGGATATTGTATGGTACCAAGACTCTCTTTGTAAGATTATCAGGTTGTCCTTTCAAGTGCTTTTACTGTGATACCAAAGGGGCACTTCCAATGAACTCTGGAAAAGAATATTCAATTAGTAAAGCAAAAGAGATAATCAAGAAGAATCTGAAGAAAAATACATACAAAGTCAATTTTACAGGTGGAGATCCACTTGCTCAATCTAAAGCCGTAGCAGAACTAGCAAAGTTTGTTCAAGGAAAAAAAATTCCTACATATCTAGAATCATCTTGTTATGATTCTTCAAAATTTGCTGAAGTTATTCCTCATATTGACTTTATAAAAATTGAATTTAAAACTCCAGAATCTGGTTTTGTTGATACAAAACATTATTCTAAACTTTTAGAAAATGAACTTGAATGCCTTAGAATTGCTAAAAAATCAAAGAAAATTACATACGTCAAAGTAGTAATAAGTTCAAAAACTCAGCTTGATTCATTTAAGAAACTTCTCAGACAAATATTCAAAATTATATCAAAAGTAGAACTTGCAGGATTTATAATACAGCCTACATATGGTATTTCAGAGCCTAGTTTGGAACAGCTATTCAGCTTTTATGATGCAGTTTATACTTATTATGATCAAGTTAGAATAGTACCACAACTACACAAATTCATAGGTGCACCATGATGAATAAAGATAGAGTAAGACGACTAATCCGGGAAATAATTGCAGAGATAGGTGAAGATCCAACAAGAGAGGGTCTAGTTGATACACCATCTAGAATAGCCGATATGTATGAAGAGATCTTCAAGGGTTATGAAGGAGAATCAGAACTCTCAGTAAAGTTTTCTGAGGATTCTGATATTGTAATTGCAAAAGACATTCAATTTTATTCAATGTGTGAGCATCACATGTTACCATTCTACGGAAAAGTAAGTGTAGCATATGCACCAGATGGTAAAGTATTTGGGATATCAAAATTAGTGCGTCTTGTAGAAAAATATGCTGCTAGATTACAAATACAAGAACGAATTACAAAGAATATAGCTGATGAACTATACTCTGAAGGAGTCAAAGGTGTAATTGTAATTGCAGAAGGTGAACATCTTTGTATGAAGATGCGAGGAGTAAGAAATGATGCTATAGTAACAACAATAGCATCAAGAGGAATTTATGATAAAAAAGAAGCTAGGTCAGACGTTCTTAATTTGATATACAATGGAAAATCAAAGCCTAACATTATTTAATTTTTTAGATTAGATAATGT
>JANXYF010000015.1 GCA_025350175.1 Nitrosopumilales archaeon
TTAACCACTTGGCTCACTAGTATAATTATCATGCCATGCTTGAATAAAATTTGGCATAGTTTGCCATAGTTATTTAGGAATAAAACCAGATGTAAACAACTTTTAGATTATAATTTTGGCTATTTCTATTTTCTAATCTAACATTAATTACCAGTCGTTTTTACCACACTTGCACAAAAAGCCTGAATCTCTAATGTATCCCTTGAATTCAAGGTCAGTACACGGTCCCATGTCGGGAATTATAAATTTGGTCTTGCAAATTCTGCACCTTGCTACAAACCCATCCAAAATATTTTACCTGTGTTATATGACTTGAATCTTTGAATTATGCTTTATCGTGAAATGTTTGGCGCTTTCAAACACACACGAGAATTTGTATTATTATAATGCATTGTAGGTATGAACAAAGCGGTAATTGCAGGTCTTGCAATCCTTATTTTGGCAATGGGAGTGGGAAGCAACCTGGTATTTCATATGGCAGAAGCGAAAACCATGTCACCAAATATGATAAAATTGGACAATTCTGTTAAAGGAAAATTCTTTCTAACTCAAAAAGGAAACTCGAGCGAAAAGAAATATCCAAAAATAATAGGCTATACTGCATTTTAGAATTTAAAAAATATTACCAATTATCAAGTTGAAAAATTCTTTTATTCTATGGAGAGATGATTTTTCTAAAAGTGAAACTTGAATTTTTGGGATAATGTAATAGCACTAACTAGTGCAATTACGATTGTAATTCCTACAAGAGGACCAAATTCAGGTATTGTAATGGCAAGTTTTGAATTTGTTGTGATGTTATATTTGTCCACAAAGCCTGAAGTCACTTCTAGTGCATATTTTGATGGCTGTCCATTTTGGTTATAGACTGGACATGGCAAGTGACCAGTGGGATCACACGGTGGAACATTTTTTTCTATGTGTATTACATTACCATTATCATCAAACCAAATCATATCTAATGAAAACTTCATGTTTGGCATCCACATGGGAAGGACTTCTGAGCTAGGAGGTACAAAAAGCATACCTTGATTGTATGGCAGCGGGTCACTGAATTGTAATCCTTGTTCTATTCTAGCTTATGTGTCAGCTACTTGCACATCCAGTGTAACATTGTCTAATCTTATTTCCTGAGTAGGAAAGGTAAAGTTTGATGATGCAGCAAAAGCCATCTTATGTCCAACATTTGGTATTAAATCATTAGTAGCAAATAGTAATACAATACATGTCAAAAATGCCAAAAAAAGAATCTCTATTTTCAATTATACGTTGTTCAATATGGTGGAAGATTAACTTTCCAAGAAAATTGTCAAGTTCTAATCTCTTTCAAATATGTTTTACTCATTGAATGACAAACCATCTCAATGTAAGTTTTATTTCTTACATACTTGGAGTTAACTTTGTTAGTGAACAAAGCTGCGTAATGCTTTATAAGCAAAAAAAATATCGAACAACGATGAATCCAACTGTAAAATACAGCGCGTTTATTGCGTCGTTGATATTGGTTATGCCATATGTAGCATTTGCAGATCAAGGTACACAATCCCCGACTCTACAGGTTCAATTGGCATCAGTTACATGTACCGATAATTATGACGCTGCCTACCTCAACGATGTTGTAAATGCAATAAGCAATCCGACAATCACATCAACAATCACGACAACAGACATACCAAAACTAAATGCAGATTTTGCGGCGCTACAAGCTGATGTAACTGCTAACAATACCGTACAGTTCAAAATTGATTCACAGAAATTCACTTCTGATCAACGAACTGCAAATCTTGATGCTGTTACTGCTATCAAGGCAGCACATAACACCACTGTTAACTCTACTTTGAAATCAGAGACTAGTCAGCTCCAATCAACAGAGAAGAGTTGTCTATTTGCAGCAAAACAACAAAAAGCACAGGTCAAGGTCCAGACATACACAAAAGCTATTACAAATGCTCAGAATTTGTCCAATAATCTGACAACACATGGTGCAAATACTGGAGCTTTGAACCAGACCATTGCCAACGCAAACAGTCAGATTCAAACATTTCAAACAGAGGTAAACAATGCGCAGAACAGCACACAGCTTCAAGCTGCATTGAATAGTTTCTGTCTATACAATGGATGTAAAACAGCTAACAACTTCCACTTTGCAGCAAATGCTGCAATTCAAGCAGATCAAGCAAAACTAAATGCTCTTGCTGGAAAAAATACTACATCTACATTCCAAGCACTAGTGGGTCAAGCACAGTCTGATATAACAAATGCACAGACTGCATTAACTCAAGTAGGGGCTAACCAGTATCAGGGAACGCAATCAAGTGCTGTTTGGAATAATATCAAGGCTGCAGCAGATGTCATCCATCAACTACAACAAATAGTAAATCACAAACATCACTAGCCAAACACTTCTTTTTTTATTTTATTTATCTAGTTCAAGTCTTACGATGGATGATATTGATTTTAAAAATTTGATATTATTGGGAAATATTTGAGTTGGTTAACCTATGATCTGTATTATCCTCTTTAATATTTCGCCTTCAACATGTCTTGTCCAGAGCATCTCTGGAATGTCAACTGCTAAAAACAGCGCCGATAAGAGTAGTGCCTCTGCTGCTGCAACTGCAATGTTTTGTACCAATTTTCCAATTCCAATGTGTATTGCAAAGTCGTTTGAATCTCCACTAATCATAATGGTGAATGCCCTGTCTGCTGTTATGATATCTCTGAGAATTCCAGCCTTTGTTGCCTGGATGATTATTCCTACAGGTGAATTTGTTGTCATCTGTGTCTTGTATCCGTCTTGGTCTAACATTGTAACTATTTGTTGTGCTAATTGATTCAAATCCTTGTTCTTGTTTTGAAATCTAACTATTTTTTCAGAGATCATGACTTCACAAAAACATGGTTTTCTCTAATAATTAAACTAGCTTTGAATTTCTATTGATACATCTAATTTTCCAAGTTAGATTCAATGTTGAATAAATCCTATATACTGTAGAACAATTAATCCAATCATGACTGGTTGGCAAAATCATCCCTTTGAAATTAAAGCAAAAGCTGGAGAGACAATTGCATTTTGCATGTGTGGGAAATCTAGAAATGGTCCATACTGTGATGGTTCACACAAAGGCTCTGGAATTTCACCCAAAGTAATAACATATGATGCAGAAACTACAGTTTTTTCATGTGGTTGCCAAGAGTCAAAAAACAGACCCTTCTGTGACGGCACTCATAAGAATCTAAAATAAATCCAAAAAAAGTCTATTTGTAACTATCTTTAGACTAGTTTTTCTTTATCATTGAAATACTGTGCCTTGCGATTTACATCTCTATCTGATCTGCCCATGCGATTTCCAAGTATTACATTTAGATTATCAAGGCGGGCCTTTTTAGAAGCAATATCGTTTAGCAAATCTTGTTTTAGTTTACGAACTAGTTTGTTTGTCACATCAATTACTTCATTGATATCATAAGGCTTGTAAATTATTGCTGATGCATCAAGTTCAAGCAATCTCTTCTTAGTATTTTTTGTTACATCTGCTGTAATCAATATGATTATTGCATCTGGATGTATCTTTCTAATTTTTTCTAATGTATAAAACCCATCACGGCTTTCCATCATTACATCAAGAAATACTACAGCCGGTTTAAGTTCCATGTACATCATAATTGCCTCCAATCCGTCATAGCCTTTTCCAATTACTGTGATGCCCTTTATCGCCAAAAATTCAGAAAGAACTTCTACCGTGTCAACATCATCATCAATAACTATGGCGGTAACTCCCTCGTTTGTATTATTATCTGAACTTGGAATTTTCATATCATCACCGATTGCATATTAAATGGGTTAATTGACTCAAATTTTAAATTGCCAACCCTATAATCCGCAATATAGTCTGCAAATTTTTCAATTATTTGTCGCTCGCATTTTTTACCTAATTCATCTTTGGCAGTAAGAATTAGAAGATTCCAGTTCCCAGTGACTGAAGCGGTAAGCAAACAGTTTGGTAATTCCTTGACAAAACTACAGATTTCTTCAGACAAGACACCTGATGGTCTGTTTGTCCTAAATTTGAGATACAATGCCTCAAAATCCTCCACTAGTAATTTGCGAAGAATGGCCTCATATCCTGTTATTATCTTCCTCTTCTCAAGCCTTTCTATTCTATATGCCACTGCTCGGTCCTGAATGTCATGTCCTTCGCTTCTAAGCTTTTTTGCTATCTGGCGTGATGGAGTACGTGCATTTTCCATAAGTAATTCTATAATTCTGCGATCTATGACATCAATTGCGGTCATAAATGAATTTGACATTACTTGATACTTTGAACCAAAACACACTTGAATTTGTGGAGCGCCAAATTGAACAAGCTATGTTTGGCAAGTTTTTTTCTATTGATTTGAATGGGTGCTAGTTTTTATTAGAAAATATTTTATTTTGATTCTTGGGTTGTAGCCTTTAGAGTCATTGTACTTACCACTTGAGTTAGGGTTCGTATCTTTTGAGATACTGTCTGGTCAAATTCTTGGGAATTTTTGGCCTGTATCTCAGCCACTACATCATAGGCACCAAATGTAACATTTGCATTTTTTACCTGTGGGATTAGTTTGAGCTCTTCAATTATGTAATCTTCAGCTCCAAGTTCACAATTGATTAAAACAAATCCTTTTTCCACTGTTTTTTTAGTCTATTTACGTTACTTAACTTTTGTCAATTTTTCAAAAAAATGAACATTTTATTTTTACTATAGTGACTTGTATCTGAATTATAACTAAAAAAGATATACGCATAAAGCACACCAAAACACAAAGTAAAACCTGACTAGTGATTCTGGAAAAGTTGTAGACTATCCTTGTATTTCATGCCATACTAATTGCTGCAAAGAATATACGATATTTGTCAACGCGCATGATGTTTACAGGCTTGCAAAGGGACTGGAGGTGGAGCCCGAGTCATTTCTTGAGCTTTACGGTGCAAAAGACTTTGATCTTGGTATTAATGTAAAAGAAGGACTAGTTGATCTTGCATTAAAACAAAGAAATAACGCATGTACATTTCTTGTGGAATCTGGAGAATTCTTTCGCTGTACTGTAAATGATTTCAAACCCGGTGTTTGTAAATCATATCCATTTCAAGTTAAAGATGGCAAATTAATCCAAATGGACCATAAACTATGCCCCGTTGACTGGGATACAACTGAATTTGAAAAAATGATGATGACTCACCTCAAAAAAGATGAAGACGAATGGAAATTCTACCATGATCTGGTTTTGGAATGGAACAAAAAATACTGGCTAAAAAAACCATTATCAGAATTTCTAAGATTCATGTTAGACAAAGTGGCTTTATCTCTAAAATATGAATTAAAGTAAAGCCAACGAAGGGATTTGGACCCTCGACCTTCTGATTACAAGTCAGATGCTCTAGCCAGGCTGAGCTACGTTGGCATGTGGTTATGGGTTTTAGAAGGTGGTTTAAAATGTTGTCACACTTGGAAACGATCAAAATGGGTTTTCTAAATTCAGACCACACGAAATTTATATCCTGATCTGAGAATTATCGTATTGGTCGACTCTGAAAAAAAATGTAATATCTGTGGTAAAGCATTTGAAAATTCTACTAAATTAAATCAACACAAGTCAGAGTCTCACAAGAGTGAGACAAAGGTCAAGAAAACTGCATCGAATTCATCTCGATACAAGGCAACTGGAATTGCAGCTGCAATTGCGGTAATAATAGTATTAGGTGTATATTTTTCTGAAAATCAACAACCTTCTGTAACAGTGATCCAAGGTGTTCGGTGTGATCCTACAGAAAGTATTGATTTTCATATTCATGCCCACCTTGATGTTATAGTAGATGGAAAATCTGTTACAGTTCCAGCAGGGATAGGGATAAAACCAAACGAATGTCTCTATTGGCTTCATACTCATAACACATCAGGTGTTATACACATTGAAGCTCCCCAAGAAACTACATTTACTCTGGGTCAATTCATTCAGATCTGGGACAATACTCCTAGCATATCTCCCACGTTTGAAGGGATGATGCATGGCGACAAGAATTTCAAGGTCTTTGTAAACGGATTTGAGTACAAAGATGGTTATGATAAAATTCCTCTAAATGCTCATGATGAGATTGTTATAGTATCTGGAAGTGTACCTCCTACTCTTCCACAATCTTATGAATTCAATGGCCTGTAATTAGAGAAAAATGACAAAACTGAATATATCTAAATTAAAGTCTGATGTCTCTCTTGTTAAAAGTAAAAAAAGATACTTTGTAGGAGATGCATGGTTAAACGATATGTCCGACAAGCTCCAAATCCAAGGGGAGAAAGTCTATCTTGCAAATTTTAACAATGGAGCAAAAACTAAAGTACATTATCACCAAGGAGGACAGATTCTTGTGGTGACGAAAGGTAAAGGAATACTTGTAATTTACAAAAAGACTAGCATAAAAAAAGAGACTGTAAAAATACAAAAATTATCACAAACAAATCTCGAAGAAGGAGACGTTGTATTTATTCCAAAAAATGTTCTACACTGGCATGGAGCATTAAAGGGAAAAAACCTTGTTCACATAGCATTTAACATATTTACAGAAAAAGCAAAAGAGGCTCAGACGATTTGGTATGACTCTGACTTTGTATCAAATGCTAAAAAAATCAAATAATCTTATTCTAGTGATTAAATCCTGATGCAATTAAGACAGCCCAAGGAAATGCCAACTTGCCTTTTTCCTCATATTTTGACGCATTTTTCTTTGCATCTTTTTTTATCTTTTCCATGATATCTTTTCCATGGCTTTCTATTTTGGTTCGAATTGAATTTGCAGTTGAATGCATGTAGTCATCCCAATACTCCTCAAAGGTTCCTGGCTTGTAGGTAAAGCAATGCAGTGCAACTGTGACATCTACAAAGCCTGCCTTTGCCAACTCTGACTCTAACTCTTTGGGGTTGCCAAACCTGTGAACAGTAGGTGTACCAATTGGTCTAATGTCTGGAATGTGCTCTAGAATGGGTTTCATTATTGTACTAAAGTATGGCACATCTTCTGCTAGCCCATGCACTGCCACAACAAGCATGCCTTTAGGGTTTAGAATTTTCCTAATTGACTTCAAAACTTTTTGCGAGTCTGGGAAAAACATCAACCCATATTGACATGTAACTTTATCAAACTTGAAATTAAATCCAATATTTTCTGCATCCATTTCTATAAATGTACAATTTTGAAAAGCGGTTGATTTTCTTGCAATGTTTAATGCGGTTCTTGACAAGTCAATTCCAACCCATAGCCCCTTTGGACCGAGAAATTGTGAAATCTCTTTTGAAACAACACCTGTTCCGCATGCAACGTCTAGTACCTTGTCATCAGACTTGATGTCTGCCATCTTGACAAGTTCTGTAGTAGACTTGAACGGTCCTATTTTTTGGTCTGCCCAATTGTAATGATAATCAGAAGCTACCGTATTCCAATTTGCTTTGGTAGTAATCTTGTACTGGATTGGATCAAAAGTTGGCGTCATTTTCTCAAACTTCTCAAAGCTTAAATTGATTATAGCTGAACGCATTTTATGCCTTCCTTTAAAGTCAATGTGATAATTGAAAACAAGCCTGAAATTGTAGACCCTGAGGGTGACACGATATTCAACGACTTGATCCTAAAGGACAAAAAAACAACTATCAAGAAGGTCCGTTCTGCCAAGATGCTCAGATTTGTAATTGATGCAAAAAGCAAGGAGTCTGCAGAAAAAACGGTACTTGACACATGTAATGAATTTAGAATATACAATCCCCTTGTGAGCAAGGTCTCAGTTGAGACTCTAAAATCCTAGTCAGTTTTTACTACTTTTCTACTAAGAGCTGTGACATCATCTAATGCCCCATCTATGAGCAGCTTACTACGCAAGTATTTTGCAAGGTCCGTCTCTGTTATGATTCCTACTAGCTTGTCATTTTCTAAAACTAATAATCTACGGACATTCTTGTTTAGCATTTTTTGAACTGCGTCCTCGATTGGAGTCATTGGTTCTACCCATCTAAAGTTGGCTGACATTATCTCTGATAGTGAAACTTCGATACTTTTTCTATCTGTTGTTGAGACTTTACGAGCAAGATCTCTTTCTGTTACTAGCCCAATTGGCTTGCCGTCTTGAACTACGACAAGTGAGCTTATTCCCTTTTCTGCAAAGATCAACGCAACGTCTTTTGCAGTCTTGTCATGTTCAATAGTTATTACAGCACGAATCATGATATCCCGAACTAGACCCATGGCTAATAGCTCCAATTATTAGAATAAAAACGATTCTACTTTTCTGAAAATAAAATTAGACGAAAGTATTTTTTCTAAATTTTATATCTTTTAATTTTATTCTATCACAACTAGAATGATAAATCATGCCAGTCCTCTGTATGGATTTCTCTTGCGGCGCTCAAGTTCAATCAAAAGTTTGGTCAGAACAAGTCCTGTGATAAATCCTCCAACGTGGGCTGCAAATGCAATTGAAAGTGATGTCACGGAGCCTATGAATACATAGAGCACCTGTATTGCAAGCCAATAGTATCCTCTAATATCGCCCAAAGCTGCAGAAATTCCAAGAATTCCTGAAATGGCACCTGATGCCCCAATTAGCACAGAGTATCCATTTCCAAGTATGAATGTTGCAATGATTCCATGAGCTAGAGCCCCGCCAAGTCCTGCCATTATGTAAAGTGCAATAAATTTTGGCTTGCCAATTGACCTTTCGGCAAATCCTCCCATATATGCAAGTGCAAACAGATTGAATGCTATGTGGGCAATACCTGCGTGGATGAACATTGATGTAAATAATCTCAAGACGCTATCTGGAAGATTGCCGTCCTTGAACAAGCTATTTGGGACAAATCCATAATTGGAAATTATCGCATTCTGAGTATTGCTAAGAATGCCATATGCAAAAATTACTATATTTACAACAACCAGGGCTGTGGTAACAGGCGGCGGAGTTCCTAACTTTAACATCTGTTCATGGGATGGATTGCTGTAATAAAACGATAAGGAAGAAAATACTAGTCAATATCTGATCGCTATCTGAAACACGCGATCATAATATCTGTATTAGATAGTCACAATTCTAAATTGATTTTAAAAAATTATTGCGATTCAATTTAATATCTCCAAAAAATAATGTAACATGTGAAGGTTGCAGTAATAGTCTTCCCCGGTAGTAATTGCGATCGAGATATGCACCATGTCCTAACTGATGTTTTTCATCTAGATTCACAACTTGTATGGCATACTGACCAATTGCCACAGAACATTGATGCCATAGTTTTACCTGGTGGATTTTCATATGGTGATAGACTCCGAGCTGGAGTAATTGCAGCACATAGCCCTGTCATAAAAGATGTCAAAAAGATGGCTGAAAGAGGCATGCCTGTTTTAGGGGTGTGTAATGGTTTTCAGATACTAGTCGAGTCGGGTCTTTTGCCTGGGGCTCTTCTCAAAAATACATCGCTGAATTTTATGTGCAAGTGGACTGAGATTATTGTTAAAAATAACAAGACCCCCTTTACAAACAAATTCAAACTAGGCCAAAGAATCCCAATTGCAATAGCAAATGGAGAGGGGAGATACTATGCAGATGATGCCACTCTAAAATCTTTAAAGAAAAATAACCAGATTGTCTTTACTTATGCCGAAGAAGTCAACGGTGCATCTCTTGGTATATCTGGAATATGTAACAAGGCCGGAAATGTTGTTGGCATGATGCCGCATCCAGAAAGGTCTGCTGAGCAGGTAATAAATCCGAAAAACGCAAAACCTGCATCATTAATCTTTGAATCACTTCTAAGTACATTGGGCGTAATAGCATGAGCCTGACTCCTCAAGAGTCCGAATATCTTGAAAAAAAGATAGGCCGAAAGCCAAACCCTTTGGAATTTCAGATTGTAGCTGCTGAATGGTCAGAACATTGCTCTTACAAGTCCTCAAAAAAACATCTCAAAATTCTGCCAAAAGAAGGAAAACGGGTGATATCTGGTCCAGGATATGATTCGGGTGTTTTGGATGTCGGAGATGGATATGTTGTCACTGTACACATTGAAAGTCATAATCATCCATCTGCCGTGGAACCATACGGAGGAGCTGCAACTGGTGTTGGTGGAGTAATTCGTGATATACTGTCTGCAGGAACTAGACCGATTGCAATTTTAGACGGACTACGATTTGGGGATATAGAAAAAGATAATCATGCAAGATGGCTATTCAAAAATGCTGTAAGGGGAATTGCAGACTATGGTAACTGTCTTGGAATTCCAACAGTTGGTGGGGAAATCGAGTTTGACAAGTGTTTTACAAATTATGCATTAGTGGATGTAGCAGCAATTGGGTTTGGTAAAAAAGAGAATCTCATCAGAAACAGGGCTGAAAAGGGAGATTATGTTGTTCTAATTGGAGGATCTACTGGACGAGATGGCATTGGCGGTTCACAATTTGCATCTGATAAACTAGAGGCAGAGAATCGCTCCGCTATCCAGATTCCCGACCCGTTTATTGAAAAATTGGTAATTGAAGCAATCTTGGAGGCAAGAAATCAAAAATGCATCAAGGCAATGAAAGACCTTGGTGGTGGAGGATTGTCATGTGCAATCTCTGAGACTGCAGACGCGCTGGGTGTGGGAATTGATCTTGACTTGTCACTTGTACACAAGAGGGAGCAAAACATGTTGCCATCTGAACTCATGGTATCAGAATCCCAAGAAAGAATGCTTGTTATCACTGACCTGAAAAAACTTGCAACACTAAAAAATATCTGTGAAAAATTCCGTGTTCCATATTCTGTTATTGGTAGAGTACATGAAGACAAGATGATGGAAGTAAAACTAAACAAACACACTATGGCAAAACTTCCAAGTCAGGTTGTTGCAAATGCTCCACTTCTCGATAGGCCGTCAATCAAACCAAAATATCTGAGTGCTTTGCAGAAAGTCAAAAAACCTGTCCAACCTGTAGATTTATCCAAGACGCTTTTGAAGATGCTTTCAAATCCTAACATTGTAAGTAAACACTGGGTCTATACTCAATATGACCATGAGGTAGGCATACGAACTGTTGTAAAACCCGGTGGCGATGGGGCATCTTTACGACTAGACAACGGCAAGTTCCTATCTGTAAAAATTGACGGAAATTCAAAGCACTGTTACATAAATCCACGAGAGGGCGTGATTGGATGCTTTGATGAGGCTTGTAGAAATGTAATTTGTACTGGAGCAAAACCAATCGGAATGGTTGACCATCTCCAGTTTGGAAATCCAGAAGATCCTGAAATATTTTGGACATTCACGGAATCGGTTCAAGCTATTACAGATTACGCAAAATATTTTGAAATTCCATGTGTCGGAGGTAAAGTTAGTCTATATAATGAGACTGATGAGGGCCCAATAAAACCAACTCCTATAATTGGAGTACTAGGCCTCAATGAGGGAAAGCCACTGATTTCAAAGAAAATTGAAACTGGTGATTTGTTGATTATAGTTGGAATTACAAAAGATGAACTTGGTGGTTCTGAATACTATGAATACATCCATGAATTGACTGGAGGAAAATGTCCTACGGTTGATATGAAAACGTCCAAGAAAATCCAAGATGCAGTATTGGAACTCATACATCAAGATACTGTAAAAATTGCACATGACTGTTCCAAGGGAGGTCTTGCAATAGGTATATCCAAACTATGTGTCACAAATGAAATGGGATGTACAGTCTCTGTTGAAAAAATTCCTGCAGGAAAGTTACACCTCGATGAACTATTCTTCTCTGAAACACACTCTAGATTTTTACTTGTAATATCTAAAAAAGACGAAAAAAGAGTAATATCATTTCTTGAAAAAAAGGGCATACCACACGCAAGTATTGGTAATTTTTCTGGTAAAAATATAATATTCAAAGAAAAATCAAAAATTGTAACTTCTGTAAGGGTTGATAAAGCACAAGAAAAATGGTTAAACTCGTTGGAGGTACTTGTAACACATGGTTAAAGAAAACTGTGGAGTAGTTGGAATCTTTAGTCTGGATGGTGCAAATGTCATACCTATGGTGATAGACGCATTGCGTGCACTTCAACACCGAGGCCAAGAAGCATGGGGAGTTGCAGTGCCAAAAAAACAGCCATACAAACAACTGGGATTGGTATCTTCTGCAGTAACTGAATTTGACAAACTTACACGTGATTATGTATCTCCTGCAGCAATAGGGCATGTAAGATATTCCACAATGGGCAAAAGTAATCTTGAAAATGCACAGCCTCTCAAAGTCAAGGACCTGTGTATTGCTCATAATGGAACAATATCAAATGTAGAAGAGCTAACTGGAATGGTTGGTGGGTGTACCTTTACCCCTCAAAATGTTAGTGACACTCTGATTGCAGCCCAGAGACTTGTTGCACTAATGGCTGATAATGGAAAACTTGGAAACGCACTATCTATTTTAAAAAATGAAATGGTCGGCTCGTTTTGCTTTACATTTGTATCTGATGATAACTCGATTTATGCAGCCCGTGATCCTAAAGGTTTCAGACCAATGGTGCTTGGTTATAGAAAAGACAATAACACATACATTGTTGCGTCAGAATCGTCTGCACTCTCTGCAGTAGGTGCACAACTTGTAAGAGATGTAAAGCCAGGAGAACTAATCAAGATTAGTGATGCCGGATTGGAATCTGAAATGTTTTCAGAAGAAAAAAAACCAGCTCACTGCTCGTTTGAATTTACTTATTTTGCTCATCCGTCAAGTGTGATGGAGGGCTCTAACATTTACTTGGCAAGAAAAAGAATTGGACAATTTCTTGCCCGCAAGTTTGCAATAAAAGATGCAGACATTGTAATTCCAGTTCCAGATTCGGCAAGACCTGCAGCATTAGGATATGCCCAAGAGCTTGGCGTACCATTTGAAGAAGGATTGCTAAAAGATAGATATAGTAGAAAAGGACCACTGCGCAGCTTTATCGAACCTCATCAAGCAGACCGAGTTGAGATAAACCGCTGGATAATTCCAATCACTCAGGTAATTTCTGGAAAACACGTGGTTGTTGTAGATGATAGTCTTGTTAGAGGTACTAGTTCAAAGGCAATCATCAAGGCACTACGAAGATCAGGTGCAAAAAAGATTAGCATGGTGATTACGTTTCCACAAATTCAATTTCCATGTTATGCTGGAATAGACTTTCCATCACAAGATGAACTTGTAACATTCATGGGAGATGGTAAAAAATACACAGAAGACGAGATTACAGAAAAAGTACGACAACTCATTGGTGCTGACTTTCTTGGGTATAATGATGCAAAGAACTTGGCAGCTGCGGTTGGAATGGAACATGACTCGATGTGCTTTACATGTTCCAGCGGTGATTATTCTACATTGGGAATAAAGCCTATGTTTAAAACAAGGGCCGAAATCAAAGGGGAATAATATGGAACTATCATTTGTCTTGGTAAAAAGCAAGATGGGACATGAAATGGATGTCATGAATGACATTCTCAAAATTGATGGCGTAAAGGAAGCAACCGGGACATTTGGTCAGTATGACATATTTGTAAAAGTTCAAGCCTCTACAAGAACTGAACTTGATAAAATAATTACCAAAAAAATACGTCTAGTGCCAAATGTTCTTTCAACTACTACACTACCTGCACTTTCTGGCAAACCAGCAAAGTAAGCACTCCTTGGCCTGAAACTCGGGGCGGTATATCAGTTTAAATTCCAGCCTGTTCAATGACCGCCTGTTTGAAGTTTCTACGCTCAGGTAAGGTAAAAGACATTTATGAGCTTCCAGATGGGAATATTCTATTTCATTTCTCAGATAGGGTATCTGCTTTTGATGTGAAATTTCCAACTCCGATTCCAAAAAAAGGTGAGGTACTTTGCAGGTTTGCGGAA
>JANXYF010000030.1 GCA_025350175.1 Nitrosopumilales archaeon
ATGCATATTTTTGTATTAATTTTCACTTAATCTTAGGAATTCATAAATTAAGTGTCACTTAAATTAATATTAGGATTTTTTATGTAGTATTTTATAAAGTAGAATTGTCTTGGGAAAAATAAAATTTCTACAATGCAGAGAATGTAAGAAGGAATATCAGCCTACATTCAAGTACATTTGTGATGAATGCTTTGGTCCTCTAGACGTATACTATGATTTTCCATCTGTAAATAAGAACACTTTTGTAAATCGTGAACATACCTACTGGAGATATCATGAACTTTTACCAATTGAATCTAAATTCAATATCGTAAGTATCGGTGCTGGCATGACACCGTTGATCAAGGCAGAAAAATTAGGTAAATCACTAGGTTTGAATAATCTTTACATAAAAAATGATTCAGTAAATCCTACCTTTTCATTTAAAGACAGACCTGCTGGAGTAGCCGTATCAAAAGCAAAAGAATTTGGTCTCTCTGCAGTAGGCTGTGCATCTACAGGAAATCTTGCATCAGCTACAGCAGCACATGCAGCAAAAGGTGATTTTCCTTGTTACATATTTGCACCTAGTGATATTGAACATGCAAAAATAACACAAGCACTCGCTTACGGTGCTAATTTCATATCTGTTGATGGAACATATGATGATGCAAATCGAATTGCAGCACAAATAGGTGACAGCAAAGGTATAGGAATAGTAAACATAAACATGCGTTCGTATTATGTGGAAGGATCTAAGACACTAGCTTATGAAGTAGCAGAACAACTTGACTGGAAAGTACCAGATCAACTTATTGTGCCAGTTGGTAGTGGAGCTATGTTAAATTCTATTTGTAAGGGCTTTGAAGAACTAGAAAACATTTCATTAATCAATCAAGTATCTAATATGCATATGATTGCAGCCCAGCCACATGGTTGTGCACCTATTGTTGATGCTTTCAAGAAAAAACTTTCAGTGGTAACTCCGGTGGAAACTCCTGATACCATCGCAAAAAGTTTAGCGATAGGTGATCCAGGTGATGGACAGTATGTATTAAGAAGACTAAAACAATACAATGGTTTTGCCGAGGAATCTAATAACAAGGAAATCTTGGATGCTATACTATTACTAGCCAGAACTGAAGGCATATTTACAGAGCCTGCCGGTGGTGTTTCTGTGGCAGTATTGAAAAAAATGATTGATGAAGGAAAAATTGACAAGAATGATTGTACTGTGTGTTATGTCACTGGTAATGGACTAAAAACAACGGAAGTTATGATGGAAGTACTTCCAAAGCCTCAAGTAATGCAGGCTGATTTTGGTAAAATTTCAGTATTGGTGAAATAGATGACAAATATCAAATTTACAGTTCCTTCCGTATTGAACAAAGGTGGAGGCGAAAAGAAAGTGGACTTGATAGCTTCTACTCTCTTGGAAGCGTTTGCTAAAATCTCAGAACAACTGGGAGATGAATTCAAAAGACGAGTTCTTAATCCAGATGGTTCTCCTAGATCACTTATCAATATATATATCAACGGAAAAAACATGCGATTTTCAGGAGGTATGGAGACATTACTAAAAGATGGGGATGAGATTTACGTGTTACCAGCAGTAGCTGGAGGATCTGAACTATCAAGTAGGGATCTAGAAAAATATTCTAGACAAGTAATGCTAGAAGAAATTGGTTATGAAGGTCAACTCAAACTAAAAAAAGCAAAAGCTTGTGTTGTTGGAGTGGGCGGACTTGGTAATCCTATAGTAACACAATTAGTTGCTATGGGAATTGGAACAATAAGGATTGTTGATAGAGATGTAATTGAGTTATCCAATCTACATAGACAAACAATGTTTGATGAATCAGATATTGGTCAGGTCAAAGTTGAGGTAGCTGCAAAGAAACTAAAAAAAATGAACTCTGATGTAATAATTGAGGCATTACCTGTTTCTGTAAATGACTATACCGCACTAGATGTAGTAGAAGGATGTGATGTTGTAATTGATGCACTTGATAGTGTTAATGCAAGATATTCTCTTAACAAAGCCTGTATAAAAAAAAATATTCCATTTGTAACAGGAGCTGCAGTAGGAGTTTCAGGTCAGGTATTTACTATCTTGCCACATCAAACCGCATGCTATCATTGCATATTTCCATCCTTGGATGAAAATTCAATGCCTACATGTAGTACGGAGGGAGTTCATCCATCAATATTATCTATTGTTGGAGGAATTGAGGTTGCAGAGGCGGTAAAAATTATGATAGGAAGAACTCCGACATTGGCAAATAAATTACTCTACATTGATCTTGATAATCTTGATTTCAATACTACTGTTTTCAATAAAGTAGATGAATGTCCAGAATGTGGTTCAGGTAAACATGAAGAATTACCAACACAGGAACTCATCATTGAAGAATTATGTGGACGTAATAGGGGGAAACGTACTTTTTCAATTACTCCAACAAAGATGATTGAGATTGATGTTCCAAAAATAACTAGTATTGCATCAGAGAAAGGCTTCAAAGTACAAAATCAGGGAGAACTTGGATTGTCAATTTCTTCTAATGATATCTATGTAAGTTTCTTGAAACGTGGATCAGCTGTAATTGTAGGTGAAAAAGATGAAGACTCGGCTATCACACTATACAAGAAATTAGTTAGTACATAGAAAATTTTTCAGAAATTTACACTGTCTTTATAGCTTCAACTAATTTTAAATAAGGATCTTCCATTGAAGCCAAAATTATTTTTGCTTTTTCTCTATTTGTTTTAGTATCGTTCAATATTTTTTTGATTAGGGTGGAGATTTTCTTTGGATTAGTCTCTCTCTTTACTAATCCTGTACGAACAAGATATTTTTCAATATAATTTGGCGCTGCATCGTATGATATTGTTGGAACTCCCATCAAGGCAGCTTCTGCAGTCATAGTACCACCAGATCCAATGAAAACATCTGTAATGCTAAGAAGAGATTTGCCATCTACAACTTTATCCATGATGATTACTTTATTACCAAATTTCTCTTTGAGTCTATTTTTTTGTGAAATATATCTAGCCAAAACTATGATATTGTGAGATACAGATTCTTTACTTACCTCATGAATTATGTTATCACTCTCTGTCTTTCCTAAAATGTATGCAGCCTCTGATTCTTCTGGTCTAATTACAATCGTCTTTTTACTTTGATCAACATTTACATTTTTTATTTTTGATTTTTCTTTTACTATTACAGAGGCATCAATAGCTTTGTAATGGATAATGTCTTTTTTTGAAATTCCATATTTTACAAATTCATTCTTAGGTATAATCCAGGGAATGAGAAGTTTCTGTACTAATGGGACTGAGAGTCTCATTACTGCCTCTGCATGGGGAGAATCAGAAAATGCAATATGCTTAATTCCTATTCCATAAGAAATTCTTGCAGCTTCTGGAGAGCAAAAACTAACGGTCAAATCAGGAGAAAACTTTACTATCAAATCTAAGAGATGATTCATTCTCTGGATGCTTGAA
>JANXYF010000036.1 GCA_025350175.1 Nitrosopumilales archaeon
GTCCGATGTATATTGTTCAAATGTATACTATACATTTCCAAATCTTCCCATGTCTGAAAAAGACTGGAAAGGAGCTGACTTGATATTTGATATTGATGCAAAAGACTTGGCTTTACCATGCAGAAAGGATCACACCATATTCAAGTGTAGTTCATGTAATAGTTCTGTAATAGAGTTACAATCAGAATGCTCCAAGTGTGGTTCTACAAAGTTTGAAACTACATCAGTAATGTGTAAAAATTGTATCTCAGAATCTAAACTAGAAGTAACAAAACTTGTTGATATCTTGACATCTGACTTTAATATTAAAAAAGAAGAGATTGAGGTCTATTTTTCTGGAAACGAGGGATTCCACATACGAGTTACAAATAGCGATTATGAATCACTAGGTTCCCAAGAAAGAGCAGACCTTGTAGATTATATCATGTTCAATGGAGCAATTCCAGAGTCCTTTGGAATAAAAAGACAAAATAATTCCAAATCTTCTCTTCCCACCCTTGAAGAAAAAGGATGGCGAGGTAGAATTGCTCATAAATTATTTACATCAAAATCAAAGACTCCTAAAATAACCAAGGAAATAATTTCCAGTGGTTATACTGCATTTCAGGTACAATTAGAAGAAATCAAAAAAACAATGGGAGTAAGAGTGGATCCTAAAGTAACTATGGATATTCATAGGATATTCAGACTAGAGGGTTCCATAAACAGTAAAAGTGGTCTTTCAAAGATTCAATGTGATAATTTGGACTCTTTTGATCCATTTTCAGAGGCATGCTTACTTGGTGATGACAATGTACAGATTTTAGCGGATTGCCCATTACAAATAAAACTCAAGAATAAGAAATTTGGACCATACAAAAATGAAGTAGTTTCTTTACCAAAATATGCCGCAGTTTACATGTTGTGCAAAGGCTTGGGCAATGCAATCTGACGAACCTCTCTATTTGACTTATTAATGGTGTTCTGAAAAAGAAATTGGGTAAAAAATTAATTTGACACAAAGGAAGGCAGCATAATTTTGTATAATTCATCTACTCAATCCAGTCCACCTCCACGAGATTCTGGAAAATATGTTAGGATAGGAGTTGTAGCTCTGATTGCCATTGTAATTTTTGTCTTGACAAGTAATCAGGCAGTAATTTTATACATGAATTCACAAGAGTTTGGCACTCTATTTACAAAACCACTCTACTTCTCATTACTTTCTGCAGTTGTCTTGGCTTCTATTGCATTGATACGAATAAACATCAAAAACCGATCCTCAATTTCATGGTATGGTCTTAATCTTGCTCTGACATTTTTTAAACGAGGGGGTAACTATTCTGTAGCAGAAAATATTCCCAACTTTAAGGAATACAAGCTTAGTGTTCCAAACTTTGTAATTTGGCAGATAACAAAGGTTGTACTATTTGGGGCTTTCTTTACACATCTCACGTTTGGATTTGCTGTGGCATATTTGATTGATGGACATCATGATCTGGGCATCAAAAGTGTTCTGAATATATTCTCACTTCCATTTGTTACACCTCCTACTGATCCATCATATGCTCTAACACATGTGGTACCAATGATTCCAGCACTAACAATTCTTGTTCCTCCAATTCTTGCTGTAATTGGTCTCCGACTTGCTCTCTATATTGGATTACACAATATTGTAGGACTAGTCACCAAATATGTCCAAGATGCAGCAAAAGGCAAACCAAAGTTTCTAGACTATATTGCAACAATTGAAGGAATAATTGGAATTGGAATTGTATGGGTTGGAATAAACATGTTCTTCACAGACCAAATAGATTACAACACAAAATATGCAATTGGAGGTACACTGGTAGCAGGGTTTACTCTAATTGGATTTTACTTTGTTGATAAATTCAAATCTAGAGTGATCATACTTCCTTCAAAACGCGATATCTACATTCATGTATTGGCTTTAGTAATAATTGCTATAATTGCCGGTTCTATAATGATGGTTAACAACAGTATTGCAGATGCAAGAAAAATAGAATTTCTTGGACCTTACAAAGCAGAGCAAATTGGTGT
>JANXYF010000077.1 GCA_025350175.1 Nitrosopumilales archaeon
TCAAAAAATACAAAAGGTTCATGTAAAATGATCACATCACCATCAGAAAAACCTGCGTTAAGATCTGATATGTCTTTCAAAGGTATTTAGAAAAGGATCAAGATTTTTTGTGGAAGCTTTTTCCTATTCCTTCTTAGTATAACATAACAAGTTATTATCTCTCGGATTTTTTCTTCAGGAGTAAGATTCTGTAGATCACATTCGGCTAAAAAATCTGAATAATCTCTGCCGTTGATATTAATAATTATTCGCGGAGACAATAGAGAGCATTTTGGCCTTGTCGATTTAATGAAATTGATTGAATTGGAGCTTACTAGAGATTAATTATAAATTAAAGATCTTAGACGGATCTTGGGTTTGATTTTTCTAAATTTGTAAACTTGTACCAATTTTTTCTTTTTATACAATATTCTTTTTCACTTTGATATTCTACCCTCTTGTGTTCGTTGAGTTTTTTATCTTCAAGTATTAAATCCAATTTCTTGAGTCGCTCTGAATAGAATTTAATCGATTCAGTTGCAAATCCTTTCTCGTTCACAATATATCACACATCCAATCAAAGATTTAGCAATATCTATTTCTAATTTATGATATATCATTAATCTGCTTTCTATGTGCGGTCCCCAATTGCATCTGAGGATATACTGGCAAGCCTTCTTCATATTCTACCTTTTCCTCGTCAAAATAATCAAAATCTCCAGCGCCTTTGAAATCTGATAAGAGTTCTAGTATGAGTATTTTCTCTCGACTTGGCTTTTGTGACATTTCATATGTAATAGCATAGACATCAATTGTTTTGTTGATGCGTGGATCATACCAATGGCCTTCAACACATTTTTCGTAAAAAACTTCAGTCATTTTACCATTATTTCCTTTCAGAGTAGCATATCATCAAAACAGGTGTCCTGTGCTTCATACAGTCATAGATTTCCTGCGTACCTTAAAGATTCCCCAATAAATTAGCCAGTAGTTGGTCCAATCACAATAAATTTTTTAGTCATAACTCATTTCGTATATTTTTCTATAACGGTACGTTCTCCAACAGATCGTATTTCAGTCAAGATTTCATCTAGAATCTTAAGTCCTTGTATAATCTGTTCTTTGTTCAATGAACTATTTTCGAGTTTATTTGTCATTACTAGTTTTTCATTATATACAAAACTTGAAAGGCTAATACTATTTTGCATATTTAGCCCCAGATAGAATTGCACGTATTCTGATACAGTTCTAATACCCATACCTGAACATAGGATTTCCCAGTATTTGATTTAGTTGTATTGTGTTAATAAAAAAAGAGTTTAGAATCTATTGTTTCTTTGATTCTTCAGATTCTTTTAATGCGTTTACGTCATTAGATGATGACTTGTTACAAGTGCAAGATCTTATTTTTGCAATGATTTCTTTTAACATAATTAGACAGTGTTTGCCTCACATATAAGTCAGGAATTCAATGTCAAAAACTTCATTTCTTTTTCTTTTTGTCCTTGTCTACTACAAGAATTCCATCGAACCCGCCAAGATGAATAGTTTTGTTGGTGGACAGTTTTTTCATTTCTTTTCCTTGCATTTACAGAGTATAGTGTCTTGAATAGGAGCATCAACATACTCTGAAACCATGTGTTGATTATTGAAATCGCATTTACAACAGGGATATACAACTTCAAGTAGACATCGTTCACTATCACATACAAAATTACGATGACATTCTGAACAGTGATGTTTTCTGCCTTCTGTCACTAATAGTATATAGTCAAACTAGCGTATAAGGTATTTCTATTACTTGTATGATCGCAATTATTATCATTATTCTATAGTCTATACTAGATAAAATAAAACACAAAAATTCAGTTTATTCTAGTTTAGTTACTTTACATGAGAACTGGATTTTGGTCCAGATCGTACATGGAAATTAAGACAACATTTGCATTCCTTTTCAATGCATTCTTTTTCCATATGATGTCCACAGATACCACAGTCACAGTGCATCTGGATTCGTTCTATACTGCTCATTTTCTTACTATATTACACAGGAATAAGATAAAAGTTGATCGCTAGATTGGTCCTCTCTAAGTTCGAGGTTATAGCATCAAATGACAAAATAAAAACCATATTTGTTTAATCCCTCGACCACCATGGTTTTCGTTCCCTTGTCGGTATCGGATTATCTCTGATAAAAACTTCTAATTGTTCGGTCATGTTTTTAATCTTTTTTTGGCCCTCCCCATTTTGTGGTTTTTCACATATTTTGTTAAGGAATTTTTGAAGGATTTTTATAATTTTAATTAATTGTTTTAGATGTTCTTCAGAGATTTCATCTGTACGAGATTTCTCATTAAATTCTACAAAATCTTGCAATCAATGTCATACATCATTTTCTCTAATGCTAATTTTTCCTGAAATGATTTTGCTTTATCAAGTTGTTCTCTTAGTCTAGTGCGTTGAATTTCTAATCTTTCTAGATTGATAATTATCACATCTTCGGGATTGAAAATATTTCTATTTTTATGAATTTTCGAGTACCAGTAATATATATCACCATTTACAGTATTACGGTTAACCTTCATTAATTCTGCAATCTTTTTTGCTGAATATCCATATTCAAAATGCAATCTGTATACTTCTTGTCTTCTTTGGTCTCTCTGAGATCTAGTATACGGTCCACCTTTCTTTGTAATTTTAGAAGTTAATTTTTGATTCTGTTTTATAAATTCTTGATCAACATTAAATGGCAAGTTATCAGGCTCTTCCAGAGTCAACAATATACCTACTCAAAACAAACTAATAAAAAATTCGATGCTATGATTAGATCCGCAGTACCAAATTTTTTTTCAATATGAGGTTTATAATTCCAAAATACAATTCAGGGTAAAACTGCCTAGTTTTGCATAGTTTCCACTAGTCAAAATGAAAAATAAATTTCAAAATAGTTTACACTAGATACAATTTTAGAATGAAAAATTGAAAAAAGAGATGACGTATGATTGTGTCGTGTATAGTCTCTATGTATTATGACTGACTGATGTATTGGGTTGTTAGTAACAGCCAGCTCGCCCCTCGGCGAACC
>JANXYF010000021.1 GCA_025350175.1 Nitrosopumilales archaeon
AAATATTTTCCAGCGATTATTGTTGGAATGGCAAAAGGAGTACTAAACGGATCTGGTGAAAAGAGCATGATGAATCCTATCTTTGTTATCTTTTTTCCTGGTGATGGAGCCCTCTGGACTGCCCCCATTGCACGGGCAACCCCTCTGTCGTCTAATGTTCCAAGTTCAGAGTAAATCTTTGCTCTTCTATGAAGGGAATCTCTAACTTTCTTTATTTTATCAATACCTGTCTTAACCCCTTCATCCATGGCATACCTTTTTGAAATAATAGTTAAGATTCCACACAAAAGATCACTCACAACTGGGTTAACATTTCTGATCAACAGATTAGGTTATATGATTTCAAATGTAATCATCAAAAATATGAAAGAAAAGCGAGCTGAACGGCTAGAATCGATAAAAGAGGCTCATAAATCGACAAAAACCGATTATTCTAGAATCGAGGACTATCTTGAGGTGATATCTGAACTTGTGGAACTCAAAGGATATGCAAATACTCTAGATATCTCAAGATATCTTAACGTCAGCGCCCCCTCTGTTACAAAAATGGTTCAAAAACTAGGAGATGGGGGATATCTTGAATATGAAAAATACAGACGAATAAATCTGACACAAAAAGGAACATCATTAGCAGATACTGTAAGGCAAAAGCATGGTACGCTACTTGAATTCTTTAGAATGCTTGGAATAAATCATGAAATAGCAAATCAGGATGTTGAAGGAGTTGAACATCATCTAAATCCGCAGACTATAAAACAACTAAGAAAGTTTGTTACATTTTTAAAATCAAATCCAAAAATTTTAGAAAGTTTTCAATAATTAATCATGAACAGTTACCGTGATGTCACTTTTTGACATTACGGCATCAATTAGTCTTTTACCTGCTGTTGATTTTTTTGCAATAATTATCTTGCCGTTCTTTCCAACTCGTGTAGATAAAACATTTCTATCACTGACATAAATCTCTGCATCCATGCCTGACTTTGATATGTCAACTTCTAAAATGAAGTTATTTCCTGATTCTGACATTTCAAACCATTCTCCACCTCTTGAGGATTGTTCCTTTGGTACTACATCAATGTGAACACCAAGTGTCTTCTCAAGATCATTTACTGTAGCTCCCCCTCGACCAATTATTGATGGAATGGATTCCTTGTCTACTCGTACTCGTATGCTATTGTTTGATAAAATCTCTATTTCTGCATCAGAATCAAATCTTCGTATTGTGTCTCTAATTTTTGATTCTGCAAGTTTTTCTATTCCTCCACTTTTGGTCTCTTTTGATATTGGAATGACTATGTTTTCCTCACCATAAGTATAGATTTCATACTCTAAGACATGGTCTTCGAAATTTCGAATCTCTATGACTGGTCTTGCCAAGTCCTGCTCTGTCATTCCAGTAGGAACCTTTACTTTGAATTCTAATTCGTATACTTTGGAAACTTGACCTGCTCGAATAAAGACCACTGTATCCAAAATATGTGGAATCATGCCAAGCTCAACTTTTCCTATGAATCTCTGTATTGCATCAAGAGGAGCATGTGCATGCACAACTCCCACCATTCCAACACCTGCAAGTCTTAGGTCTGAGAATACTCTAAAATCATGAAATCTTCTTACTTCATCAAATATTGTATAATCTGGTCTGACAAGAAGCAGTATGTCTGCGGCATTTTCAAAACTTCCTTCAAGCTGCGTATACTGTGTTACCTTCCTGCTTACGGAAAGATCTCTTGGTGACTCGAACGTCTTTACTATCTTGCCTTTGTTAGAGTAAAAATCTGCAAGACTTGATGCAAAAGTACTCTTCCCAGAGCCTGGAGCTCCCGAAATTAGTATTCCTTCAGCTTCTTCAGAGATGCGTTTCATTAATTTTTCAGAAATTGTATACTGTTCTAATGACATTTTTACTATGGGGTGAGTTATTGTAATTTCATAACTACTTGAAAACGGTGAATGGGTTACTACTACTCTGAAATCTTTGTATTGTATCACTATAACTCCTGATTTTGATATTTCAATTATGCCCAATCGGGTGGCTCTTGACGCTTCCAAAATTTCTTTAGTAATTCCTTCCAAGTATTCTTTTGTCAAAGGTGTCTCATTAATTTCTACTAGAGAAAATCCTCCTGGCTTTCCTCGTTTTGCAAGAGGTAGAGTTCCTTCCTTGAGATGAATGCTCATAGTTTGATTGTCAAAGAATTTCTCAAATTCTAAATCTGAAATTTTTATCTGTGGTTTTGAGTAGCTTGTTTTTACTCCTTCTACTTGAGCTACCAGAGCCTGAACATAGTCTGCAGTGTAAAATGTAGCACCATTCTTTTTTGCAATGTCTTTTATTATTGCATCAATTCTACCATGTCTTGCAAGTTTGATATCCTCCATGCTGGGCCTCTCGCCTTCAAATCTTAGAATGATATTATTTTTCTCTGCCAGATCACGAATTTTTTTGATCTCTTCAAGACCAACAAAACCGTAATCCTTGTGTTGCGATGCCTGTGATTGTAATTCGTCTAAAACTGCAACAGGAATTATTATCTCACAATTTGTCAAGGTACCTGCTTCAATTAACTTGGTAATTTCACCGTCTATTATGATGCTAGTGTCTACTACGTATTTTTCCATATGTGCTACTCATTTTTAGCACCTTTTAACCATACCTGTATTTTCTTTAAGAATAATATAGCATGATATTGAAACAGATCTCATGTCTGGAAGAAAAAATGATGTCCTAATAATTGAAGATAGTATGGCCATCACTATTTTACTAAGAGATTTTCTAAAAAAACTAGGTTATGATAATGTTGAATCATGTACTAACGGAAAGACTGGCATTCGGGTATTTTCTGATCTGGAATCTGCTGGGAAAAAACCAATAGTCCTACTAGATTTTCATCTTCCAGACATGAATGCAAATGAGGTAATGGCACGTATATTTGACATACGTCCTGATGCGAAAATCATCCTTGAAACTGCCGATTCCAAGTCTGATGAGCAAATTAAAGATGCTCTTAGAGGTGGGGCTTATCTCTATATTGAAAAACCCATTAGATTTGAAAATCTCAAAAATGTCTTTGAAACTCTAGAACAAGAGAGAACTATTCTTGAAGAAAAACCATCTGATGATCTTGAAATAATTACAACACATCTAAAATCTGCCTCGAGGATGAGTTTTGCAAGACTCTCTGAATATTCTGGTACGGAAAATGATCTGTTAAAAAAATATCTCTCACAGCTTGAACATGAAAAAATCATAATGAAGATCTCGGATATAAAAGAAGTCTCATGTCATCAATGTAGTTCCTTAAGAATTCTTCCTAATTTCTTCTGTCCTGCATGTAAAAGTACCAATTTCATTCAAGGAAAACTAATTGAACATTTCAAATGTGGCAATGTTTCAGTTGAGAATTCATACAAAGAAAACAAATGCCCAAAATGTCACAAAGAGATTAAGATCCTCGGAGTTGATTACAAGTCTATGGATAATTATTATATCTGTAAAGACTGTGGAGATAAATTTCCAGAACCTGCACAAGATTACTTTTGTGTAAAATGTAGCAATAGATTTCCATTAGAGAAGGCAAAATGGATTTCAAGTACTGGGTATAAAATAGTTTGATATATTATTTAGTAACCTCAGTGATGGTATCCAATACTTCTTGAAAATTAAATGGTTTTAGAATATACGCCTTGGCTCCTAAACTCAAACATTCTTTTACAGTGTCTTGATTATCACTAGCTGAAATCATAATTACATTTGCGCCTGGATTGTATTTGATAATTTCTTTGAGCACTGAAACTCCATCTTTTTTTGGCATGGCCATATCAAGCAATACAATGTCTGGTTTTACTTTGATGTATTCATCCAAAACTCCAACCCCATTTTGTAACTCTCCAACCAGATTATGTTTGCCTATTGTTACAATATCTTTCAAAACCATTCTGATGGCATCAGAGTCATCCACTATCATTACACTGGCCATAGTATGAATGCAAATATGTCATATATAATTAAAAGTGTAAATCAAAGTCCAGTAATGTCAGGATAAGTATCCATTGCCTGCTTTCTAAAATCATCAGTCTCAATGTCTGCATCTCCATTGAAAATGAGGCTCATTCTCTGAACAGATTCGAAAATTATTTCATGCGCTCCCTTCAAAACGCCATGGTTTGCGATGTGTTTTAAAATTACGTCACTAATCCGAGCAATTTCTCCTAATTTTTCCTGCCCCATCATTGGTGCCAATCCCTTGATCTTATGCATGTGTTTTTCCATCTCTTTTGATTTTTTGTAGAATTGTTCATCATCAATACATTCAAGGAAGACCTCATTCAAACTGTCTATCTCTGATTGTATCTCCTGTCTTGCAACTTTTAGAAATTCATCAGACATTTTGACTACTTACTAGATAACAATTATACTAACTTTTATACCCCGCTGAGTGATTTTTTTATTTGTGAAGCTTACCCAAAAGACCTACCTATTACTTGCAGTTATAATTGGAGTCTCTACCATGAATCTTTATCTTCTTATATTTACATCTCAAGAAAATCAAGATGTTTTACATTCTATTAGTTACGCAAGTAATCTCAAAGTCATAGTTGAAAGAATTGGAGGTACTGCCAACTCAATTGCTGGAGGTCATGAGGAAGATAGACAGACTTTGGAAACTGAGATATCTGATTTTGATACTACTTATGCAAAACTTGGAACAGGTGGAAATATTGCAGGACTAAATGTTGTTGCAGCTCCCTCTCAAATAATGCCTGCATATGAAAAAGTTGGAAATGATTGGACTCCATACAAAGAATCTGCAGAAAAAATAAAAATAGAAAATATTTTTGATGCTCATGTTAGGGATGACTTGGGATATATACTTGGAAAAAATGGTGAGTTGATTTCATTATCAAATGGTATTAGTAATGACCTCATGCCACTTGATCGAAATTACAATCCCCACAAAATAATCGCCCTTGAGATGACAAATATTGCAAAAGATATTGGTCAGAAAATACTATTGTATTCTATTGGTGAAGGTGGAAATGTTACATCCTCTCTGAAAAAAGACCGAATCACCTTTGATGCTGATTTGAAAAAATTGGAAGGACTTCCATTAAATGATCCTGAATTTGCAAATTATACTATATCTCAAGAAACACTTGCTGTGATTCCTAGGGAACACTCTGATTCTATAAGACAAATTGATCC
>JANXYF010000090.1 GCA_025350175.1 Nitrosopumilales archaeon
AGCCTCACCTGCCCTTATCCAATTAGCATTATCATACAAAGCATATGAGCCACTAACACATGCAAACTTGCACTCTATTCCACCGCAGTGTCCAAAGGAGTCATTACCATATACCTGTTCTAGCATTCCAATCACGTATGAATTCATTGCCTTTGATTCATCAAGTGATGATTCTGTTGCAACGTATAATCTTCCAATATCTTTTGGAGCAATCTTGTTTCGTTCCATTATCCTAAGACATGCATTTGCAGCCATACATGCTGGATCTTGATTAGTATCTACAATAGCCATTCGGGATACACCTAGACCTTTTTGGAGCTTGTCTGGGTCCATACCACGAGCCTTTGCAAAGTCTCTGGCATCCACAAACAATCTAGGAACGTAGAGGGCTATGTCGTCTATACCTGCAGCCAATAGCTTCAGCTTTGTTATTACAGATATAAGGATTTTGAGAATTGTAAATGATCCCAAAGATTGACATTTTTTGCCATTTTATAGAAAAATGTTTAAAATCTTATGGTTTTTGTTGTGATTTGAATATATTATCAAAAACTTGGTACGGTTGTGCACCTACTACTTTGGTTACAGAATGGTCAGGCATCATGATGAAAAAGTCTGGAGTTCCAGTCAAGCCAAGGTCTTTGGCATTAGAAAGGCTTCCTTGAACAGTAGAAATGTACTTGGATTGAGACATACATTGGTTAAATGCAGTAGTATCCAGTCCAACTTGCTTTGCAAACTGTAGCAGGCCACTAGACGATGCCCAACCTGTATTTTCTCCAGACCAGTTATCATATAATGCGTCATGATATGCCCAGAATTTGCCTTGTTCTTGAGCACAGTGTGATGCATGAGCGGCATTAACAGAATCCTGACCAATTATGGTAAAATCCTTGAAGACCATTCGAACTTTACCAGTATTGATGTAATTTTTTAGAATATCAGGCTCCGTATTATTATAAAATTGATGACAGTAAAAGCACTGATAGTCTCCAAACTCTATCATTGTAATTGGAGCGTCCTTTGAACCAAGTACGGGGGATGTGTTATCTATCAACAAATGAATTTGCGCAATTTGTCCAGTCTGTCCAGATGCAGATGGTTCTTGAGCAGGAGTTTGTATTATTGGAGTTTGAATGCTTGGCTTTTCAGCACCTTGCCCTAATATGAAAAAAACAATAACAACAACTGCAATTACAGCCCCAACGCCAATCCCTATAGATGGCAGATGAACATTCAATGATCGGATAATAATTTTAGATTATTTAGTCCTTGTCAAGGGGTAATCCAAATAAATGGGCGCTCTTGTCAGAAAACTGTGAAAAAGGTTTTCGTAAACGGTTATGGTTCAATCGGAAGTAGAATAACTCAATTTATTGCAGATGATAAAGACATTGAAGTTATGGGAGTAGGCAAATATTCTCCTGATGAAAAAGTTGCAGATGCAATATCTCGAGGATTTCGTGTTTATGTTCCAAAAGCAAAGATGGATTCTTTTAAAAATTATAAAATATCTGGTGCACTAGAGGATATAATTTCAGAGTGTGATCTAGTAATAGATGCAGCCCCTGGAGGTGTAGGATATACAAACAAAAAAACACTTTACGAGCCTAAAAATGTCAGAGCGATTTTCCAGGGTGGTGAAAAAATAGGAGGAGTCGAGTCTGTCGCAAATTTAATCTTCAACTCTCGTGTAAATTATGAAAAAACATTTAATGAAAAATATGTCATGCAGGGAAGCTGTAATGTAACTGGGATGGGAAGAATACTCCAACCTCTCAAAGAGAAATATGGAAAAAAGATCAAGCGATTTGATGCCACTCTCATAAGAAGATGGGCAGACCTTGAAGATACCAAGACTCTGATAAAAGATTCAATTGAATGGACAAGAAAACCCCACCACAATGAAGATGTAAAGAGCTACATGGGGTCAGATACTCCATTATTTATTCGAGTAATGAAAGTTCCAACAAGACAGATGCATGTTCATTTGATGGACATTAGGTTTGATGGACCTGCACCAAGCACGCAAGAAATTCTTGATTTGTACAAAAACGAATATGGAATTGCAACTTTGTATACAGCAAAAGGGACAAAGGATATTCGTGACTTTGCAGAGACTATGAAATTTAATTTCAAAGATACAAACATGATTCACATCCACGCAGATGTGATTGAGGTTCAAGATGATGTCATTAAACTAACATATTCTGATGATCAAACCGGTATAGTTGTACCTGAAAATCATCTCTTGATGCAAGCCATGTTATTCAACAGAAAAAGAGAAGATGCATTCAAACATACCGAGGAATTGTTCCACATGACAGAAAAGAAAAAACTTCTCGAAGAACACTTTGCAAAGAAGTAACTCTGTTACGGTACGACAATCATTAGAACGACACACAACTAATGTGAACTTATAAAAGAGACGTTACAGTAGATTACACATACCATACTTTGTTCTCAATAATATCAAAAAATTTAACGAATAAAACTGTTAATTTTACATCCATAATTGACATGCATTCTACTAACAGAGGTAAAAAATTATGATGCCAAACCTGACTTTAGATATTGTAATACTTGCAATTATGGTCGGATTATCAGGATTTTTCAGCGGATCAGAGATTGCGCTGATTGGCATAAGCAAAGCAAAGGTCAATCAACTTGTCAAAGAAAAAGTAAAAGGTTCAGCATCCCTTTACAAACTAAAATCAAATCCAAGCAGGATGCTTGCAACTTTGAACCTCGGAACAAACTTGGTCAATGTAGGATCATCTGCACTTGCCACACAGGTTTCATTAGAAGCGTTTGGAGATAATGGTCTTGCAATAGCTATTGGTGTTATGACATTTGTACTTCTAGTATTTGGCGAAATTACTCCAAAATCATATTGTAATGCAAACGCAACAAAAATATCCTTGAAGGTAAGTAGAGTCATACTTGTTTTCAGTTATGTTTTTTATCCATTTGTCCTACTTTTTGAAAAGATCACTAACGCCATACTAAAAGTAGTAGGAAGTTCGCATCAACCCCCGCCAATTACTGAACAAGAAATTTACAGCGTAATAGAGCAAGGCTTGGAAGACAAGGCCCTGAAAAAACATGAGGGGGAGCTTGTTCATGGTGCACTCAAGTTTGATGACATTGTAATTCGCGCAGTCATGACTCCAAGAACAAAGATGTTCATGCTTCCAGCAAAGACTCTATTATTTGATGCAATGCCAGTGATAAGCAAAAGTGGATATTCAAGAATCCCAATTTACAAAGACACTCCTGATCAGATTGTTGGCATACTAAATGTACGAGACTTGTTAAAACATTTGGAAAGAGATGAAAAAATGCTTAGTTTGGAATCCCTTAGTAGAAAACCAATCTTCGTATCACAAGAACAGAGAATTAGCAAATTACTCAGAGAGATGCAAGGAAGACAAACCCATATGGCAATAGTCGTAGATGAATTCGGGGGAGTTGAAGGATGTGTTACACTTGAAGACTTGTTAGAGGAGATAGTTGGAGAGATAATGGATGAGACAGATTTGGAGGAGCTTAATTTTAAAATGCTGGATAAAAATACCATGTTAGCAAGTGGCGATGTAGAGATTGATACTGTAAATGAGATACTAAAATCAGAAATTCCTCAAGGTGAGGATTACTCTACTTTGAGCGGATTGTTACATGACAAATTAAAAGATATTCCACGAAAAGGAGATAGAATAGTAATAGAATCAATCAAGATGACAGTTGAAGAAGTTGCAAACAATCAAGCAAGTCACATAAAGATAGAAAAAATATCTGACAGCTAAGTTCTAGGCGGGATTGCAAACTTATTTTGTGGATTTTTGTGATAGTCAACAGGTATGCTAGAATCTTTCTGTCTTCCCGTTAGTATTCCTATGACTGTTTCATCTTTCTTTATTATTCCCGCCTCAAGTAACTTCTTGACTCCTGCAGGAACAGCCCCTGATGCCATTTCACAGTCAAATCCATTAAGACCAACAAGTGCCATTCCATCAAGCATCTCTTCATCTGATACTTGGGTTACAACACCATTTGTGAAATCAAGTGCTCGCAATCCTTTGAGAATATTGGCAGGTTTTGCAATTTGTATTGCAGTAGCTTTTGTCTTTGGCCTAATGTTGTTTTTATCCATATGTTCATAATATCTTTTAATCAATCCAGTGTCAGATTTTCCTTTATTCCATCGTAGTTCAGTATTTTCAAACTTGCCATTATACAGAGTGTATAAGGTGTTGGCACCTTCTGAATTTACAACTGCAAGCCTTGGAATTTTCTTGATCCACCCCCATTCATATAATTCCATTAATGCTTTTCCACAGCTTGATGTATTTCCAAGTGCACCCCCTGGGTAAACTATCCAATCCGGAGGATTCCAATCCAAGAATTCCAATGCCCTAAAAACAATTGTTTTTTGTCCCTCAATTCTAAAGGGGTTTACAGAATTTACAGTATACCCGCCAACTCTTCCTGCCTGCTGTAATGAAGCTGATAGTGCATCATCAAAATTTCCTTTTATCTCAACCACTTGAGCTCCGAATTGAAATGCCTGACTAAGCTTTCCAGGTGCAACCTCTCCTGCAGGGATATATACATCGCATTCCATCTTCTCGTTTGCGGCATACATTGCAGCAGAAGCTGAAGTGTTACCAGTTGAGGCACATATTATTTTCTTAACTTTAACAAGTTTGGCATGAGTTACAGCAGTTGTCATACCGTTGTCTTTGAATGAGCCACTTGGATTGTATCCCTCTGGTTGAAGCCAGAGATTATTCACTCCGACATAGTCTGAGACCCTAGACATATGATATGGTTTTGAGAGTCGTCCCTCTGCGCCATCAAGGGATACCAAATATTTTGAACATTGATCAATATCTTCAGTATCGATTTGACAAAAATTTAACAATTCACGGAAACGCCAGACTCCACTTTCATTGAAAATATTATTAGTGTGGTTTCGGCGTTTGTAGAATGTTTCTTTTAATGAGGTTGGAGGAGTTGTGGTATATTTTACATCAAGTAAATGTCCCTTTTCACATTCGATTCTAATATCGGTTACAGGGTATTGAAGACCGCAATTTGGATCTATACATTTTAAGAATGGACTAGATGACATTATGGAAAACTTAGTTGAATCTTATTTA
The DNA here is from genome assembly GCA_025350175.1 of Nitrosopumilales archaeon. Classification (GTDB taxonomy): domain Archaea; phylum Thermoproteota; class Nitrososphaeria; order Nitrososphaerales; family Nitrosopumilaceae; genus Nitrosotalea. Next base: position 5,163 of record JANXYF010000090.1, read on the forward strand.
AATCTAAAGGATTTTAAATTTAGACAAAATCTTTGTGGCTACATAAAAAGCATAAACTAGAACAGATTATTTTTTTGGACCTGAACGCATATGAAAATTTATGCAACATTTGCATTCTTGTGATATGCATTCCTTTTCAGATACATGACCACAAATACCACATTCACAATGAGTTTGCATGTTTCTTCTGAGGAGTCATCAAATTTAACCAATATGAGGGTTCGTCTTGGGCATGCAACAGATGTTATTTTTTTGATTTTTTAGGTTTTACAGAAGACTTTTTTCCCGTTTTTGTCTTGTCTTCCAGGTGTTTTGCTTTTGCTTCCTCGGTCTCTCTACTCTTTTCATCTACAGCTTTCATAACAGCCTGAATCAAGCCATCAAGATCACTGTCAGAAACCTCAGGTTCTACAGCAGTTGCTATCTGGGTGATAGTAGTGGATATTGCAGAGCTTACCTCATCAAAACTCTCAGGGTCTTCATACGCTGCGTTGTATAGTGCCTTTAGTCTTCGAACATCAGAAAGTATCTGATCGGTCAGGGTTAGATGGTATTTTTTACCATTTATGGTGATTTCCTGACTTATCATGCATGCACTCGCCATCATGCTTTCATAAAGTTTTCTGTAAAAAAGAACAAGTACCCGAAAGATAGCGAATAAGCAAGTTGAGTAGAAAAACTCCAAGCAAGTCAGAGAGGTATTTTACCACGGGTCTTACCATGATTACATCTAGAGGAAATAATGGGCCAAACGTAATGGCTGCAGAATGGGTAATGCAGATTTCATACCAGCCCATATTAATCGGAGTATTTATCCACAAAGGATCTCAGACACTGAAAAATGTAGAAAGAACAAAAGAATTTGGGATAAACGTGGCTTCACAAGATCAGACAACTGGAGTAAATATTGCAGGCGGGTATTCTGGAACAGAGTTGGACAAATTAAAAATAAAAAGTATCTTCAAATTAATCAAACCACGGAAAATCAAGACTCCTCTAATTTCAGGTTGTACAATTAATGCTGAATGCAAACTAGTCAAGAAGCAAAAACTAGGAGATCATGTTATGATAGTAGGCAAAGTTGTCAATATCAGACATGATGATTCTAAACGTCCTCTAATCTATCACAAAGGACGATATTTTGATCTAGGCTCTTCCATAGAGCAGGATAGAGTAAAAGTTAACGTACAGAAAGACACGATGGAATTTTTTAAAAATATTGCTAGTGAGAAATTTGTTGTAAAATGTGTCGGAGTGGTAGTAGAATCAAAAAAGAAAATTCTAGTTATACCAAGATCAAAAACTATATTAGACATGATTCCATTTAGCGTTCCCTCACCAGGCATGAATCAGAGAGACCATCTCATCAAATTTCTAAAACAAATAAGATTGAATTTACAAGTTGAAGATATTCCAATTATGAAGAGATTAATTTTGAAAAACGGTAAAAACATTCAACGTGTAAACTTTGTGCTATTCAAAGGAACAATTCGAAAATCGTCAAAGATTACAAAATGGAAATCTCCTAGACAAGATAGCCTTATCGCTGGCCTTATCTAGATTGTAACGTAATCCAATGCTACTGCATCGGCAAGCAATGAAGCATGTCTTGAATTTACAATATATCCATTCTTGATATCAGTTGTTGGAAGCCATCTGTTTGTAGAACTATAGTGTCTCTTTTCCTTCATCTCTTTTTCAATAACATGAAGGTCACACTCCCCCTCTTCAATCTGTTGAGTACCAATGTGTTTTATTGTTATAAGTATTCTTTTTACTTTAACCCTTACACCAAATCTCCAAATATGATCAGATGTATCATCTTCGACTTCAAGTAATTTTAATTTAATTTCCTTTGTGGCTAATGCATCTCTGCTTACCAAACTGCGTTCATCTACAAAATCTTCAAAGCTCATAATTGTATTATTATAATATCATATTAAAGAAGTATTCGGTTTAGTTAGTACTTGTTTTTTAATAAAAGGCATTGTGCCCTCATCAAGTTTCAGGGGACTTCTTTTACCCTCAAACATGGCATATGTATCTCCTTCATATGTACAAATAAAATCAGTCACAGGATATCGTTCGTCCCATATTTTAAAAAATTCTCGAAGCTCACGATGTTCATATTTTCCAGTTCCAATTCTTTTCTTTGATGAAAATTTGAATGCAACAATCATTTTTCTTGTGTGGTATAACTCAAAAGTATGTATCCACTTTAAACAACGCTGTATCTGATCAAAGGGAACTCTCAAAGTAGTATTTGTACCAGATTTTGCCTCTATCGTATAAATTGTATTTTCCATGGTACTTACTGCTAGTATATCTGGCAGTCCAACACTTGGAGACCCTAGTCTGAAGGCTTTCCATCCATCAAGCGCATTGAATCTTTTAACAAGCGTATCTTCCCAATTATATCCGCGCTGTCTCCTAGTTCGTGCAATACGCTGATTAGTTTTTTTACTATTCTTCTTACGAATCTTGGGTTCCATACCATTCAATGCATCTTGTTCTATAGATGTCACCATGTCTCCCTAACAAGATTGATGAATTTTGGTGATATAGACTTCATGGTAATTATAGTAACACCTAGACAAGCATTTTTTCTAACATGTCATTGTTTCCCCCCGATCAGAGTATTGATAATAATCAAATCAATTCAAAAAAAACTGTTAATTAATATCCTCAGCATTAATATGTCAATATTTAGAATATTAGAAACATGTCAACAAATGATGCCCAAATTACATACCTAAAATACAAAGAATATGGCGATCTTCTAAAAGTAATTCTATATTCATCACAGTCCGTCCTAGGCGCAGTACCTTTGGTTTATCATCAAAACTATAATGGTCAAAACATAATTTTCATACAGACTGGAACTGTAGGAGGAAATGTAATTCATTATTTATTAACCAATAGTGCACCTACAAAAAAGTTCATAGAATTAAAAAGATTAACAGGCGATTTCAGTTTTGTTGAAAAGATTGGAACTGACGGGATGTCATTATACATCCCCATCCTTGAATTAGAAAAAAGCACCCTACAATTTCCTTAGTAGATAAAAAATACAGATTTTTCGTTATTTAGAGATCAATTAAATACATTTGTGAAATGTTTGTGAAGTATCAAATAATTTCCACCGATGATCAACAAAACACTCAAGGCAGTCATTATCAACAAAACCTGATTATAATCATGAGACAGACCATAACTTAATGATATAGAGGTAGATTTTCCACTTAGATTTTTGACATGTATCAAATAATCCCCTTTCATATCAGGTGTAACTCTAATAGTTCCTTTTTCAAAAATAGTATTATGCGATACTTCTCCTTCTAATCCATCCATTCTAACATCGAACTTTGTAGAAGACCCATCATCTGATAAAACTAGGACATACTGTTTACCAATTTCGTCTACATGCATAATGCCATTAGCTGAGGAACTACCTTTCAACTCTACATTTTCAAATATGATCCCCTGTTGAATAAATCCAGGGCTAAGAAAGTCTTGTGCAGAAAAATTCAAGAAAATTATAATTCCCATTCCACACATTGCAGTGCCTATCAGTAGGCTGTAATGTTGTACTTGTGCTGTACTTTTCAAACATTACAGTTGGGTATTTTTTACATAATAGGGACCTGTGTGTGCTTGAGTATGACAAACAGATTTTTCAGATGTTTACTATAGTACTTTTTTGTGCTTGTACAAAGCATACGCAATAACAAGATAACCGCCATACCACAGAAGATTTAATGGGTGTGTGATAGTGTATTGATTATACACGTCAAGATAAGAATACCAATTATCTCCTAATGTAGTAAGGACAATGCCCAAAGTAAGTAATAGCCAAGGGGTACCCAATGTTCCCTGACGGAATATGATTGCACCTAGAATAGCCGCTGAGAGAATTACGGATGAGCCTATTATGTATGCAAGACCCAAAAAGAAAGTAGTATCTGCAGATTGTTCCTGACCATATTCTAGAAATGCGTATACTCCAGTAGTAACAATTGGAATTAGAACAATCATGGCCTTTGCAGGCAGTCGGATCTTAGGTTTGAAGAAGTGAATGTTTCTTGCTAGGTGATATAATGTGAGCGGATAAAACGCTAGCCATACCCAATCAGCAATAGATGGACTGGGGGTCTGGCCTTGTTGTTCCAAAAAATAATAAATTCGCTCAGCAACTGCATTACACAACATTCCAGTTGCTAATGCAAGATATGCAGTTCCAAAGACGTTAGATTTCCAATATCGTTTGGCTATGAAGAATCCAGCTATTGCTGCAACAAGTGCAGTTATTGTTGTAACAATTGTTTCTGTAAGTTCAATGTTGGGATCATCCGGACTTTTGAAACTATACAAATAAAATTGGTATACTATCAATCCTGCAATTATAAAAAAGAAAATTTTGTAGTTTATTTTTTCTGTTAACTTTTCAGAGACAATTTCTGGTTTATCTTGTGATTTTCTGAAAGAAAACATTTGATATCGAACCTATGAGCACACAATTTGCATTACATGACTTTCTTTAAGAGATGCTTGTGTTGGTTGTACCTTAACAACAATTTTGTTCTTTTCCAACGATATTACAATGTTTTCAAATATGGATCTGTATTTTGTGACTCGTTTTCCATCATGTATTGTAACAAATCCTTCTGGTATCAATATCCCATCATCGATTAACGAGTTTATTTTTCTGTAACCAGAAGTTTGTGGAATTTTACTGATTTCAAGAATGTCTGAAATTATCTTTGGTTCTCCTATTACTGCATTTATGATATTTTTCTTGTCTTCATCACCTAATGATTTTAGCATTAGTTCTATCAGTCTTGAATCTTCCAGAGTAATCCATTTCTTTTCTTCACGTTTTGATTTCTCCAAAATGACAATTTTGTCGATTATTTTTCTTTCTATTCCAGCTGCACCACCTCCAAAGAATTCTCTTAATACATGATCTAATTTTCCAAAATCTTCAACAGCTTGGGTAAAGCCAATACCATGTCGCTCAAAGAGTCTTTGTTCAATCCTTTCGTACGTAGCATTTCCAAGATTATCTTTAACAATGTCTTTTAATGATTTTGCAATAAGCGAATCAAGGCCTGTCATTTGATATATTAGCAAGCCTAGACGATAAATCCAGTTGTGTGTAATAGTTTATAACAACGGTTATTAGCGATCTGTGTTATTTCCACTATTGGGAATAACATGATGTCTTTATATTTAAATGATATAAAAAGCCGCCTTATTTCATCCCGATCAGGATATCTTTTAGCGATCATCGCAGCCGCGCTCACAGGAATGATACATTCCCTCCCAAAACAACTCTTCTCTTTCTCTTCGACGGGTACTGAACTTAATCCCCTAACCTTTGTTGCCATAGTATACCTTATCAATGGATTATTTTTCACTTCTATGAAGAAGGATTCAGTACCTATTTCAAAATTAGGCAGGAGAAACATGTACTTTATACTTGCAATTGCTTTGGCAGAAGTTTCAGGACTTGTAGCGTATTTTTTTGGTCTGAAACAATCCACTGCCATAAATGGCTCAATCCTTACAAACGGCGAAATCATATTTGCTGTCCTCATTGCATTAACAGTCTTCAAGGAACGGCTCCACAAACGGGAGGTAGTTCCCTTTTCAGCCATAATAGTCGGGATAATTGTACTCCCAATTGGCTACGAGCTCTTTCAATCCCATTTGTCCATTACAGATTTACTCTTAGGCAATATCTTGATCATACTATCAGGTGCTTTTTGTGCTACAGATATTATTCTGTGCAGATATGTAGCAGGAAAAGTAGATGCCAAGAGAATTACGCAGTTGACATCATTTGTAGGAGCAGGGTTTGTCTTGATAGCAATGACCGCATTTCAGGTTCCATTCCAGGTCGATATAAGACAGCTTCCAAGTATTGCCATGTTGGGAATTTTTGGAACAGGATTTGCAACATTTTTGTTTCTTGCTGCATTAAAGATGATAGGCACAACTAGAACAGTTTTGCTCTATTCTACCAATTTTATTTTTGGGGTGGTCTTTGCAACAGTGTTCCTTCGTGAGTCGCTCACAATGATCAACATCATATCGATCACTCTGGCCTCTATAGGGATCTACTTGCTGAGAAACAAGTTGGGAACCATAGAAGAATTCATCAACCCACTAAAAAGTGGTCATATGAGAGGTTCACATAAATCGCTATGCGGGACATGCCAAACTAATAGTTGCTGCACTTCAACGGCATCACCTCTACTTTTTCCATCAGATATAAAAAAACTCGATGATATCGGGAAAAATAGCGATCAATACATTAAAGAAATAAAAATTAGAGAGGCATCAGTAAAGACAATTAAAAAGAAAGACGATTCAACACAGTGTATTTTTTGGAATAGTGACACTAGAAAATGTACAATTTATAAAAATAGGCCATTTGATTGTATGATATATCCATTTGACATATTTTCAATTAATGGAAAATATCATTGGGTTGTCTACTCATGCAATCCAAATAGCGATTGGAAATGGAGTGAATCGCATTTACAGACAATTGAAAATAGTTATGAGTTTGGAGATATTCTAGAAAATATTGAATCATACCATGGCCTTACAGACATCAATAGTAATCATGAAGATAAAAAAGAGATCACAATAATCCGAGAAGTTAATTTCACCAAAGTAATTAACAACAAGTCCACCAACAAAAAGTTCAAACTAGGCGTGTAATCTCAAAATATTACATAATCCAATATATGTGGAATTAGCGTTACCACTTTTGGCAGACCATCTTTTTATGTATCAGAGAACAATATCAATTATGAATCAACAAACAAGCTATGTGAAAACAAGCATATTGGAATACAAAAAAAGCAATGAATCTTCAAATTCTAAAGTATTAGATTCGTCCATGGAAAATATTCCAGATGTTGTTGAACTGGCAAGAATCATGGTAGGAGTCATATCTGAAGAAAATGCTAGAAAAATGACTTTAAGTGATAGACATGCATTTTACAACATCGCCAATGGTCTTCTTACTCTCACATACCAATTGAGTTAGGCATACTATAACCCAAATACTCCATGTGTAATATTCCATTACACACCGAAATCTAAAGACGATCTGGCTTATTCATATTGTAATATGACAACCAACATTTCACATGTGGAGTCAGATATTCCTGCATCTGATACAATGCCATATGATCATGAAATGTTATTTGACAAGATTAAAAATGAGTTATCTAAATTTGGGTTGACACAAAATCAGTCCAAGGTTTTTCTTTATTTGGAAAAATACGGCTCGAGTACTGCAACGCAGGTAAGCAAGGCTCTAAAAGTACCAAGAACTGAGACATATCATCTTCTTACCAATCTACAAAACAAGGGGATTATTTCTGCAACTTTTCAACATCCAACCAGATTTTCTGCTTTGCCACTTGACAAAGCCATAGGAGTGCTGATTAATGCTGAAAAAGAACGAGTGAAGAACCTGGAGAGTCAGGAAAAAAGTTTGGTAGAGCTCTGGGGTGCACTTCCAAGTTTTAAGGCAAATAAAGAAGAATTGAAAGATGGAAGATTCCAAATGTTACAAGGTATTAATCAAATGAGTAGTAAGATAAAAGAAATGCTGACAACTTCAAAAGAAACTATTCAGGTGCTTGCATCTGAGAAAGATTTCATGAGATTTTATCACTCAGGATATCTTGAATGGATTGGAGATTCAAAGGCAGAAGTACAGCTTGTGTCATCTTCATCAGACAAGACATCATATATTTTTGAAGGTAAATTAAAAAACAGTGTAAGGAGAATGCCACTAAAGATAAAGGAAGATTTGTGTTTTATCATAAAAGATGATAAAGAGGCGATTTTATTTATGAAAAATTCAGGCGAAGTATCACAAATAATTGCAATGTGGACGGACTCTTATTCAATGGTGTACACATTAAAATTATTGTTTACATATATTTGGTCAAACTCAAAACATCTTAGCGCCGATAAAAGTGACTAGTAATCTAAAAAAAATATTTGTTATAAGTAATACATATTACATACAGAGGGTGAAAATATGACAGTGGATTTTGAGAGAAAAGACCTAATGAAAGCGTTGGCTACACTTTCAATAGAGAAAGTATTACTAAAAATGGGTAGGCCAGTTTTAGAGAAAGTTTCAAACAAACTCCAAAAAGAATACAAGTGTTACATTCCAGATTGTTATGATCACCCGGAATACCTTGAAAATGTCATAAAGTCCCTTTATGGCAACGCCCATAGGACCATCTTAGATGAAATTAAAGATGAACTTGTGGAATATTTAGACGACGGCGGAATAAGAATTCTGGTAAAAACAATAACAGGGTAGATTTTTTGGCATTGCAGAATCAGAATAAATTACAGACACCATTAATTTTAGCGCTACTTGCGACTGGACTTGTCATTTTGATTGCTACTTCATTTGGAAAAGAAATTGTAAAAATAGTTACTGACCTAATGTATGTTGCAATCACTGGAATCTTTGTCATGGTTTCATCATTGATGGCATCAAGATTTAGAAAGGTTGGAAGTCATGCCAAGGCGTGGTTATTTTTCCTAGCAACTTCAATAGCATGGTGTATAGCTGAAACGCTATGGGCAGTCTACGAATTAGTCTATAAACAAAATCCATTTCCTTCAATGGCGGATGTATTTTACCTTATAGGATATCCATTATTTTTCGGCTTTCTCGTTTATTATTTGAAGCCTATAAGAAGGGCCATAACAAAAAAAATGGTGACAGCTGCCATCATCATATCGTCATGTATAGCAATGCCAAGTATCTACATGGCATATTCATTTGATCCCAATGTATCAGTATTAGAAAATTTATTGGCCACGGCATATCCGATCTGGGATGCCATCATTTTCACACCTGCCATAATTGGATTAGTGCTTTTCTTCAGAGGAGAAGTTAATTTCACATGGTCACTTGTTTGTACTGGAATTTTCTGTTTTACAATGGGAGATATAGGATTTCAGTATGCTCAATTTAATAACACATACTATACAGGTCATCCATCAGACATAGTCCTGATGTGGGCATACATATTGTTCACATTTGGAGCATGGGATCATCTGAGATTATTTAAGAAAGAAAAAACAATACGATATCCACCTAAAATCGCTTAGATACTAGCAGCATCTAAAACAAATTTCTCTTTGCCATCATAGTCACATTTTACCAAAGTTAAAGACTGACCTATTTTCAGATTTGTTGCATTTTTTATGCTACCCATTATTCTAATATTCCCCTCAAATTCAGCGATACAAAACACTTCATCTTTATCATGAGAAAATTCTATCAGTTTTGCAGTTTTTTTCACTTGTCTCCACACGACATTTCCAAAACAAGAGTTACAAAAGTCGCTTG
>JANXYF010000026.1 GCA_025350175.1 Nitrosopumilales archaeon
TGTTACAGTAGAACTAGTTGGAGAGATGAAGAATAATTTACTAATGGATTTTGGAGAAGCAAAAAAGATAATCAAAGAAGTAATTGGAGTCATGGATCATAAATTTTTCATAAATGAAAAATACTTGGTAAAAGAAGATGCGGAACATTATAGAATTGCGTTTGACGGTCCAAAGGGACGATTTGATCTACAGGTCCCAAAACATACAACTTATCTTCTGAGAGGAGAGGCAACAGTAGAAAATCTGTCCACAGAATTAATCAAACTGCTAGTTCCAAAGATGCCAAAAAATATTGAAGCAGTGGGGGTCTATATCTATGAGGGCTATAACAAGGGAGCCCATATCATATCACAGATCTCAAAGATTTAGGACATGGAACCAACTATCAAGGAAACTGCTTGGAATCCCGAGATTGAGAAACAGATTCTAAAACAATGGGAAGAGACTCGAATTTACGATTTCAAACCAGAGGGAGATGTCTTTGTAATTGACACTCCACCGCCATATCCATCTGGAAGACCATGGCATATTGGAGCAGCATCTCACTATGCACAGATAGACATGATTGCAAGAACTGCAAGAATGTCAGGAAAGAATGTCTTATTTCCAATAGGAATTGACAGAAATGGCCTTCCTGTTGAGATGTACACAGAGAAAAAGCATGGAATTAGAATGCATGAGACAGACAGGGCAGAGTTTCTGAAACTATGTGAGACAGCCCTTGACGATTTAGAGGCAGAGATGATACAAATAATGAAGAGTCTCGGGCTAAGCGGCAATTTTGCAGAATATTACAGGACTGATTCTGAGAAATATCGCATACTAACCCAGGCCACATTTATTGACATGTGGAAGCAAGGACAAATCTATCTTGCAAACAGGCCCAACAACTATGATTGGGTAACAGGTACAACAATTGCAGATGCCGAGATAATTTACGAGGATATTCCTACAAAACTAGTTCACATGAAATTTCAGGTAAAAGATCCTCAAAGAATTATTGTAATAGCAAGTACAAGACCTGAATTATTATGTGCATGTCAGACAATAATAGTAAATCCAGAAGATGAAAGATACATAGATATTATTGGGAAAAAAGTAATCATTCCTTTGATAAATAGAGAAGTAGAGATCAAGGCACATCCATCTGCTGAAAAAGAATTTGGCTCAGGAGCAGTAATGGTTTGTAGCTATGGTGATCAAAATGACGTTGCACTATTTCGGGATCTAAAACTTGAAGAGATTTCTGCAGTTGGCATGAATGGAAGAATGAAAGAGGTTGCAGGGGCATATGCAGGTCTTAAAGTAAAACAAGCACGAGAAAAAATAATTGAAGACCTGACAAATCAAGGCTTTGTTGAAAAGATTGACAACATCAACCACAGAACTCCAATATCTGAGAGAAGCAAGACTGCAATTGAAATCATATCCATGGAGGAATATTATCTAAAACAAAAAGATTCAGTTGAAAAAATAAAAGAACTTGGTATGAAAATTAATTTCCATCCTCCAATGCACAAGCAGATCTTGATGAATTGGCTAGAATCAATATCAATTGATTGGCCAATATCAAGAAGAAGATTCTATGGAACTGAAATCCCAATATGGTATTGCAAAAAATGCAATGAACCACATGTTCCAGAACCTGGGAAATATTACAGACCTTGGAAGGATTCCAGTCCCATACCAAAATGTACCAAATGTGATTCTACAGAATTTGTAGGAGAGCAGCGTACATTTGACACCTGGATGGACTCGTCCGTATCGCCACTGTATATAACAAAATACAAGCAAGATGAGGCGTTTTTCAACAAGACATATCCTACAACGATTCGCCCCCAGTCAAAAGACATCGTACGTACGTGGCTTTACTATACCATATTACGATGTGAGAAACTTACTGGCAAGACCCCATGGACTGATGCATGGATTATGGGTTATGGTGTGGATGAACATGGTGCAAAGATGAGCAAAAGCAAAGGAAATGTAATTGACCCCTTGCCAGTGATACAAAAATTTGGTGCAGATACTTTTCGATTCTGGAGTGCAAGTGAGATAAATGTAGGATATGACTTTAGGTGCTCTGAGCAAAAGATAGAAACCACAAAGAAATTCCTAAGCAAGCTTTGGAATGTTTCAAGATTTCTTTCAGGATTTGCAATAGTAAAGTCTGGCAAGCCCAGTGCTTCTGACAAGTGGATACTCTCAGAACTTGATAAAGTAATTGTAGAATGCAAAAAGGGGTATAGTGAATATAATTTCTTTATTCCAGCTACAGCATTAAGAGAATTTACATGGAATTTGTTTGCAGCACATTATATCGAAATGGTCAAGGGAAGAGCATACAGCTCTGACTTTACAGAAGAAGCGCGTGACGGGGCAATCTTTACACTACACAAGGTTTTATCCTCAGTTCTTACATTACTTGCACCAATTACTCCGTTTATCACAGATTACTTGTGGCAAAATCTTTACTCGCAAAAAACAATACATCATGAAAAATTTGTAGAACCTGAAGGACATGAAGACTGGACAAAATATACCAAAGAGATTACGGAATTCAACTCTGAAGTATGGAATAAGAAAAAGAGTATGAACTTGTCACTAAAGGATACAATAGAGATTGCAATTCCTGAAAGTTTAGAGCCGTTTGCAAAAGATCTCAAAGCAATGCACAACATAAAATAACAAAATCTAGTCACTAGCTTGGCTTTTGAGATTTAAATAATATTAAAATTATAACTGTATAATGCCACGAATAACACACTTCGATATCCCCTCAGATAATCCGGAACGGACACAAAAGTTCTATTCCGAGGTATTTGGATGGCAATTTGAAAAGTGGGACGGTCCAATGGAATACTGGATGATAAAGACTGGTGAGAGTAATCAGCCAGGAATTAATGGCGGTATGGCAAGACGAATGCCAGGACAGATATGCATGACAAATACCATAGAGGTGCCATCCCTTGATGAATATACAAGTAAAATTGCGTCAAAAGGTGGTCAGATACTCATACAAAAGATGCCAATTCCAGGAGTAGGATACTTTGCAACATGTATGGATACTGAAGGAAATATCTTTGGAATGATGCAGATGGACAATACTGCAAAGTAGTTTCTAAATTAAAAATTTTTGAACTAAAATAGAACTTAATCGACTGAACGTAATTTATCTAAAACCCGCTTGATCTCATTCTCATCGGATATTGTCAATTTGCCTTTCTTTTTCATAATCCATTTTTCTGCCCAATCTTGTAATTGAGCCAACTCTTTTTCATGTACATTCACATGACGCCCTAGAAGCTGATACTGGTATTGCTTTTTCATGCTCTTTTCAAGATCTGTCATGGCGTATTACCATCTACAAAACCTAGTATTTTGGGAGGTACGTCTCTATGGTGATTTTCAAGTGCGGTCACCAATGATACCCATATGGCTTGCTAGCCAATAAGCATTATCTCAGCCATAAGATTCACTATGATTGGCTGGAAAGAGAACTCGTTTTGATATTTAATCACATAATTGCAATTTAGTCTGTTCAAGCTTCCAATAGTTTCTTCGTTCTAGGACTAGTTGTTTTTCGTTTTCCAGCACAGTTTTTTGTTGTGTGGATAGAGCAGATTCATGAAGTTGAGCAATTATCTGATCAATTCGCTCATTGAAGAACTCTACTGACTCATTTACAAATTCTGCTTCAGAGACATTCTTTTTCATTTTATACAATACGTCACCAAACTATTTAGGTTAACATGGCGTGAAATCATAATAGGCAAGATTGCGGTATCTAATCTAGAGATTTCCACATCAAGGTGGAATCATTTTTGATTCTTATATGACAGGCAACTGTGGAGAGATTAAACGGTGAGATTAGAGACAGGGAAAAGACCATGAGAGGATTAAAGAAAATGGATACGCCTATCTTGAAAGGATATGAGATATTCCATAACTACATTCGAACCCATGAGGGATTAGATGGGAAAACTCCAAGTGAAGCTTGTGGAATAACAATTCAAGGTAATGACAAATGGAAAACTTTGATACAGAGGGCTAGTCTATGAGGCAAGAATTAACTAGAAGTCCAGTAGATATTCAGATAATGAGTGTCAATAATGAATTAAAAAATAAGATAACTAATTGGTTGTTAGAAGAAGGCGTAGCAGTAAAGCAAATTCC